>NZ_JBHUZM010000181.1:0-13207 GCF_042667665.1 Streptomyces sp. NPDC057307
GCCCACATGCACAACCTCGCCCTCGCCGCATGACCAGACCAGTCGTGAACCCTGCCCCGGCCTGCCCAGACACAGCCTTCTGCAACACGCTTTAGTCCCGCAGCGCCGCCTCCATCACCGCCCGTGCGATCGGCGCCGCGTCCCCGCCGCCGCTGATGTCGTCCCGCACCGCCTCCGCGTCCTCCACCACCACGGCCACCGCAACCGCCGGCCGCCCCGTGCCCTCCGCCTGCGCCCACGAGATGAACCAGGCGTACGGCGTACCGGAGTTGCCCACCCCGTGCTGCGCCGTCCCCGTCTTCCCGCCGACCGTCGCCCCGTCGATCCCGGCGCTCATTCCCGTCCCGGTCTCCACGACCTCCACCATCAACTGCCGCAGCCGGTACGCCGTCGACGGCGTCATCGCCTGTTGGTACGAGTGCTCGCCCGTACGGGAGACGACATCACCGTCGGCGTCGAGCGTCCGCTCCACCAGATACGGGTACTTGAGATCCCCGCCGTTCGCGACGGCCGCCGCGACCATCGCCATCTGGAGCGGCGTCGCCGTCGTGTCGAACTGGCCGATCGAGGAGAGCGCCAGTTGGTCGTCGCTCATCTCCCGGTCGAAGTTGGACACCGCGACACCCGACGGAATCCTCAACCGCCGGTCGTTGAAGCCGAATTTACCGACCGTCTCCACCATCGAGTCGAGCCCGACCCGCACCCCGAGACCGGCCATCACCGAGTTGCAGGACCACTTGATGGCGTACGCCAGCGACTCCTTGTCACAGCCCCGCGCGTCGTTCGGCAGCGTGGTGCGCGTGCCCGGCAGGACGTACGGCTCCGGGATGTCCGTCGGCTCGTCGACGTCGTCGACCACCCCGGCGTCCAGCGCGGCGGCCGCCGTCACGATCTTGAAGGCCGAGCCGGGCGGATACGTCTGCCGGATGGCCCGGTTGAGCATCGGCTGCGCGTAGGCGCCGTTGTACCGCCGCCACGCCTCGGCCACCGGCGCGCCCGTGCCCGACAGCTTCCCCGGGTCGTACGACGGGCTGCTGACCAGCGCGAGGATCCGGCCGGACGTCGGCTCGATCGCGGCGACCGCGCCGCGCCTGCCGTCGAGTCCGGTGTAGGCGGCGCGCTGCAGTGCCGACCTGACGGTGGTGACGACCTTGCCGCCGGGCTCCTGGGCGCGGGCGAGGTCGTTCCAGAACGGCAGAGGGGCGAGCATCGGGTCGGTGCCGGCGAGGATGCCGTCCTCGGCGTTCTCCAGCAGGCTTGTGCCGTACGTCTGGGAGGCGTAGCCGGTCACCGGCGCGTACAACGGGCCCTGGGTGTAGGTGCGTTCGTAGCGCAGTTGCTGACCGGTGTCCTTGGAGCCGGTGACGGTCCGGCCGTCGACGAGGATCTGGCCGCGCGGCTGCTCGTAACGGTCGATGGTCTTACGGCGGTTGGCGGGGTTGTTGTCGAGGGAGTCGGCCTGGATGACCTGGATCCGGGCCGCGTTGACGAGCAGCGCGACGAGGAGCAGCAGACAGAACGCGGCGGCGAGCCGGATATGGCTGATCATCGCTCGCCGCCGCCCGGCGCGGATTCCGACGAGGACGGTCCGGGGCCCGTCGGCCGTACCGTCACCACCGTCGGCGCGATCACGCCCGTCTCCACCGTCTCCGGGCGCGGTCTGCGCGCCGAGTCGCTGAGCCGGATGAGCAGCGCCACGATGACCCAGTTCGTCACGACCGACGAACCGCCCTGCGCCAGGAACGGCATCGCCATACCGGTGAGCGGGATCAGCCCCGTCACGCCGCCCGCGATCACGAACACCTGGAGCGCCACGATCGACGCCAGACCGACCGCGAGCAGCCGCCCGAAGGGGTCGCGCAGAGCGAGCCCGGTGCGGTAGCCGCGGGCGACGAGCAGCGCGTACAGCAGGAAGATCGCCGTCAGCCCGATCAGCCCCAGCTCCTCGCCCGCCGTGGCGAGGATGAAGTCGGACTTGGCGGCGAAGCCGATCAGCACGGACCGGCCGAGCCCCAGCCCCGTACCGAACATGCCGCCCGCCGCGAACGCGAAGAGCGACTGGGCGAGTTGGCCGGGGCCGTCGCCGGCGGCGATGGAGGCGAACGGGTCGAGCCAGTCCTGGACCCGGCTGTGCACGTGCGGTTCGAGCCAGCCGACGGCGACCGCGCCGACCCCGGCCAGCAGCAGCCCGACGGCGATCCAGCCGGTGCGGCCCGTGGCCACGTACAGCAGGATCACGAAGAGTCCGAAGAAGAGCAGCGAGGTGCCGAGGTCGCGCTCCAGGACCAGTACGAGGACGCTGAGCAGCCAGATCGCGACGATGGGGCCCAGCACCCGGCCGGTGGGCAGTTGGAGCTTCCAGATCCTGCGGCCGGTGTACGCCAGCGCGCTGTGGTTCGCCGCGAGGTAGGCGGCGAAGAAGACGGCGAGCAGGATCTTCGCGAACTCGCCCGGCTGGAAGGAGAGTTCGTCGATCCGGATCCAGATCCGGGCGCCGTTGACGGCGGGGAAGAAGATCGGCACGGTCATCAGCAGCAGCGCGGCGACCACCGACAGATACGCGTACCGCTGGAGCACCCGGTGGTCGCGCAGGAGCACCGCGACGGCGATGAACAGCGCGACCCCGAGCGTGGACCAGACGAGCTGCGCGGGCGCGTCCCGCTCGCCGGGGGTCGACAGGTCGAGACGGTGGAGCAGCACGAGCCCGATGCCGTTGAGCAGGACCGCGATCGGGAGCAGCAGCGGGTCCGCGTACGGGGCGCGGAACCGGACCGCGAGATGCGCGACGAGGGCGAGCAGACCCAGCCCCGCGCTGTGCGTCAGGGCGTCGGGCGGGGCGGCGTCGTCGCGGGCGAGGCCGACGGCGACATAGCCGAAGACGGAGATGAGGACGGCGCACACGAGGAGCGAGAGCTCGACCCCGCGCCGCTTGCGGAGGCGTAGTTCGGGCGGGGGAGAGTCCGCCGTCGTTGCGGTCATGGAGCGCAACGTAGCAACCCGACATGCCTTATGTCCGCTTATGTAAAGACATGAGGCATGTCGGGTCCGGTCACGCTTCGCGCGGCGTCAGTATCGGTGCGCCGTCAGCACCAGCGGGGCGCCTGGCCGATGTTGTCGATGTACGCGGCCGAGCCCCAGGCCCAGGTGCCGTCCGTGAGGAGGTACCAGCGGTTGTTGCCGTTCACGTTGTCGCCCCGCGTCTTGCAGAAGATGTGCACGATCTGGCCGTACGCGGCGCTGCCGATGACCCGGCTGCTGCGGGTGGGCTTGTCGCGCAGCAGAAGCCCGCTCCTGGCGATGACGCGGCCCTTGTACTCGCGGGGGGCGGAGGCGGCCCCTGCCTCGTTCTCGGCGGTTTCGGCGGACTCGGTGACGTCCGTGCCGCCGGCCTCGGTGGCGTCGGCGGGCGCCGGGCCCTCGGTGGGGGTGTCGACGTGGCCGTTCCAGCTGACGGGCGGCGGGGTCGGCACCGCCGCCAGCGCGGGCGTCGCGGTCAGGGCCGCCACGGCGACGGCGAGGGCGGCGGCGTACGGGCCGAAGGAACCCCGGAGGCGCGGGGCGGAGGAGCGCAGGGAACGCTGGGACATGCGTGACTCCTGATGTTCGGGAAGGGGGCGAGGAGCCGACGGAGAACTGCTCGACCCTCGCCCGATTTACCCTAGTTTCGTCACATTCTGTCCGCAACCGTAACTCTGTGTGCCCCGCCCGCCGTCAGCGCTGGTACGGGTTGCCGCCCTGGCCCGGCTGCTGCCCCTGGCCGCCCTGGCTGAACGGGTTCCCGCCGCCCGGCTGACCGCCCTGGCCGCCCTGCGCGCCCTGCGCGAACGGGTTGGCGCCGTGCTGCTGGCCGCCGCCCTGCTGGGCCTGCGTCGCGCTCTGCGCGAGCAACTGCTCCGCCTGCTCGTTGGGCACCTGGTGCTCCACGCCGCAGAACGTGCACTGCGTGTAGTGCTTCGTGGAGTACGGGAACAGCGGCACGAAGAAGAGAGTGAACTTGGAGACGCGCTTGCGCAGCGTGTGCGCCGACGGATTGCCGCACTGGCCGCACACGAGCGTCAGTATCGCCAGCTGGTAGATGTAGCCCTTGGTGCCGAAGATGATCATGCGTGGTTCCTTCTCTGCTCATGACGCTTCACGGCGCCCCGTCACGCTCATGATTGGCGTACCCCTATGGTGCCTGCCGCTGACGTCACCTGTCAGGGCAGACGTCCCGCCCGGTTGAGATTGATGAGCGGGCCGAGGAGATCCCCGTGGCGCTCCAGCCGCCCCGCGATGTCACCGACGCGGAAGACCAGGTCATCCGGCGCCGCGCAATTCCCGACCTCTTCCCAGGACACCGGGGTGGAGACGGTCGGTTCCGTACGGGCGCGCACCGTGTAGGGCGCCGCCGTCGTCTTCGCCGCCGAGTTCTGGCTGTGGTCGACGAAGACCTTGCCGGGGCGCAGCGCGCGGGTCATCCGGTGGACCACCAGCCGCGGCAGCTCGGCCTCGGCCTCGACGGCGAGCGACTTGGCGTACGCGGAGACCTCGGGCGACGGCGTGGGCTCCAGCGGTACGAGCAGATGCAGGCCCTTGGAGCCGGAGGTCTTGGCGTACGCGCTCAGCCCGTCCGCCGCCAGCCGTTCGCGCAGCCAGAGTGCGGCGGCGCAGCACTCCACCACGGTGGCGGGCTCGCCGGGGTCCAGGTCGAAGACGATGCGGTCGGCGCGGGCCGGGTTGTCGACCTGCCACTGCGGGGTGTGGAACTCCACCACCAGGTTCGCCGCCCACATCAGCGTCGCGAGGTCCTCCACCAGCACCTGCTTGGCGATCTGGCCGGCCGACCGCGGCACCGCCGCCGTACGCACCCAGGAGGGCGCGCCCGGCGGCGGATTCTTGGTGAAGAAGCGCTGGCCGTCGGGGCCGTCCGGATAGCGGAGGAAGGAGACGGGGCGGTTGGTCAGATGGGCGAGCAGGGCGCCGGCCGAGGTCGCGCAGTAGTGCAGCAGCTCGCCCTTGGTGGTGCCGGTGGCCGGGTAGAGGACCTTGTCCAGATTGCTGAGCGCGATCCGCCGCCCCTCCACCTCCGCGATTGGCGTCATACGATGAGAATCCCACGAATTCCGATGTAAGGGATTAACCGTGCGATCCATATGGAACGGCGCAATCTCCTTCGGTCTGGTCAGCATCCCGATCAAGCTGGTGAACGCCACCGAGAGTCACTCGATCTCCTTCCGGCAGATCCATTTGGCGGACGGCGGCCGCATTCGTTACCGGAAGGTCTGCGAGCTGGACGAGGAGGAGGTCACGTCCTCCGAGATCGGCAAGGCGTACGAGGACGCGGACGGGTCGATGATCCCGATCACCGACGACGACCTGGCGCAGCTCCCGCTGCCGACGGCGAAGACGATCGACATCGTGGGGTTCGTGCCGGAGTCCTCGATCGATCCGCTCCAGGTGGGCTCGGCGTACTACATCGCGGCGAACGGGGTGCCCGCCGCGAAGCCGTACACGCTGCTGCGTGAGGCGCTGAAGCGGAGCGAGAAGGTGGCGATCGCCAAATTCGCGCTGCGCGGGCGCGAGCGGCTGGGCATGGTGCGGGTGCTCGGCGATGTCATCGCGCTGCACGGGCTGCTGTGGCCGGACGAGATCCGTCAGCCGGAGGGGGTGGCGCCGGAGACCGAGGTGAGCATCCGGGACGCCGAACTGGACCTGGCCGACGCCCTGATGGACACGCTCGGGGAGGTCGAACTGGAGTCGCTGCACGACGACTACCGGGAGGCCGTCGAGGAGCTGATCGCCTCCAAGGCGGGGGGTGGCGAGCTGAGGGCGCCGGAGGGGGCGGGGGAGCGGGGCGGGGGCAAGGTGCTGGACCTGATGGCGGCGCTGGAGGGCAGTGTGCGGGCGGCGAAGGAGTCGCGGGGCGAGGGTGGCGGCGGTGGGGTGGACGACGGGGACGGGGACGGGGATCACGCGGAGGTGACGCATCTGCCGACCCGCAAGAAGGCGGCCGGTGCGAAGAAGGCCACGTCGAAGACGACGTCGAAGTCCGCCGCGAAGTCCACGTCGAGGACGGCGTCCAAGACCGCGGAGAAGAAGACGCCGGCCAAGAAGGCAGCGGCCAAGAAGACGGCGACGGGCAGGACCGCCGCGAAGAAGTCGACAGCGGCGACGAAGAAGACGACGGCGAAGAAGGCTCCGGCGCGGAAGCGTTCCGCCTGACGGGGCGGCCGGGGCGGGCCGGACGGCGGCATCTGCCAGGCGCGTTCTAGCGGCCGGGCGCGCCCCGCAGGGTGAAGTCGTCGGACAGCGGTGTGTTCAGGGCGTTCAGCGCGGCGACGAGCTTCTTCTCCTCGTACGTGAAGTGCGACTCCACCAGCGCGACAAGACCGTCCAGTTCACCTCGCACCCGACGGGCCTCGGCGGCGTCCGGGGCGGGGCCGATGCCGTCGAGCAGGTCCTGGAGCCGGCCCAGGACGGCGGTCACCATGTGGTGGTCCCGCGCGAGCTGTTCGAGTACGGGGGCCAGTTCGGGGAACTGCCGCGCCAGCGCCGGGAAGACGTTGTCGTCCTCCGCCGTGTGGTGGCGGGTCAGGGCGGAGCAGAACGCGAGGCAGTGCGAACGCAGTTCGCGCGGGCGCTCGCCACTGCCCGCGAGAAAGCCGTCCACGTCGTCCTGAAGCCGGGCCAGCTCCTCGCGGAGCCAGATGTGCACATCGATCAGTTGATTGCCGAACGCCGCGAGGCGGTCGCCCCGTGAGTGGCCCGGCGTGTGGTCCGGCGTGTGGTCCGGTACGGCGGAAGTCCCCATGCCCCGCATCGTAGGCGGGGGTCGAGGAGCATCCAGGCCCGTCCCGGGTTGTCAGGTGCCCGTCGGTGGTGCGCTCATCGCTGCCGTCAGGAACGTGATCGCCCAGTGCCGGGCCGCCTCGCCCGCCACCGGGGACTGGCAGGCCGGGGAGGGCTGCTGGTAGACCTCGACGCGGTCCACCGCCGTCACGGCGAGGATCCCCCGCATCCGGAACCGCAGCTCCTCCGGGGAAAGGCCGGGCAGTGCGCGCCCGAAGGCTGCCAGGTAGCGCTCACGGACCGTGTCCTCGGCCGGACCGGTCCAGCTCCGTACCTCCTCGGCCGGGTCGCTGAGGATCGTCACGATCAGCCGGGATGTCCGGGCACCGCCCTCGTCACCGGCCGGCATCTCGTCGAACAGCGGCCCCGCGAACGCCTCCACCAGTTCGGTGACCGCGGGGTCCGGGGTCCTGGCGAGCAGTCGGTCCAGCCCGGCGCACTGCGCGGCGTTGATGGGCTCGATCACGCGACGGGCGACCGCGGTCAGGAGCTCCGCCTTCGAGCCGAAGTGGTACCCGACGGCGGCCAGATTCGCTCCGGCGAGGTCGGTGATCGCGCGGACCGAGGTGCCGCGGTAACCGCGCTCGGCGAAGAGGTGCTCGGCCGCGGCGAGGATCTGGGTGCGGGTGTCGGGTGGCGCCATGCGTGCGTACACTACAGACGTTTGATTCAAACGAACGTTTGACTGAAATGAACGTATGAAAAGGGTTGCCATGAAACTGCTCGTGTACGGCGCCGGGGTCCTCGGCAGTCTGTTCGCCGCCCGCCTGCATGAGGCCGGGCACGACGTCTCGCTCCTCGCCCGGGGCGAGCGCCTGGCCGCCCTGCGCCGGCACGGCGTGCGGCTCGCCGAGGAGGGCGCCCCGGCCGTCAGACGGGTACCGGTGCCGGTGGTCGAGCACCCGGCCGGCGGGTACGACCTGACCGCGGTCTTCGTCCGCACCCATCAGGTGGACGCGGTGCTGGAGTCACTCGCCGGTCTCGAAGGCGACGTGCTGTTCCTGCTCAACTGGGCGGCCGGCCCGGAACCGCTGGGCGCGGTGATCGGCCACGAGCGGGTGCTGCTCGGCTTCGGCACGGCCGGCGGCACGATGGACGGCGACGTGGTCCGCTACCGCGCGCCCAACTTCCTGACCCGCCGGGTCGCGACGCCGATCGGCGAACCCGACGGCCGGACCACCCCGCGACTGGAACGGATCGTGGAGACGTTCCGGACCACCGGGATCAACGCCAAGGCCGAGCCGAGGATCGATGCCTGGCTCAAGACGCACGCCGCGTTCGAGGTCCCGCTCGGGCAGGCGGTGCACACGGCGGGCGGCCCGGTGGCGCTGGCCGACGATCCGGACGCCGTCCGCGGCATGCTCCGCCTGATGCGGCAGAACCTGGCCGCCATGCCGACGCCGCCGGTCCCTCGCGGGTTCGCCGCGCTGCGGACCCTGCCGGAAGGACTGCTCGTGGCCACGCTGCGGCGCTTCCTGCGAAGCCCGACGGCCGTACACAGCGGACTCAGCGACGCCTCGCCCGCGACGGTGGCCGAACTCGCGCGGCTGGACGAACAGCTCCGCGCCCATACGAAAGCCCGGTAGCCGACAGGCGGCCGCGGCCGCCGGCACCTGCCGCGGGCCGGACAGGAGCCGGCCCAAGCGGCGCACGCTCGTGAGCCGGACCCCGTACCCGACCCGCTCGTACGCGCGCTATGGATTCTGTTGGATTCTGTGGGACAGACCCTGGCGGATCCGGTGGATTCTGGGTGACAATCCGGGGCGCGGGCGCCCCTTCAGGCTCACCCCTGTCGTCACCAACTCGCGCCCCGTGTTTGCCCGTTGAGCCCGACTCCGAGTGAGAGGGACAAGCGATGACGAACAGCGGACCAAGAGCGGCGAATCGATGGCGCTCCGCCTGTGCGACCGCGCTCGCGGGGGTGCTCTGTCTCGGGGCCCCGGCAGCCGCCCAGGACGGCACGAGCAAGCCCCGGCCCGGCGGTGCCGCCTGGACCGTGTCCCGTGGCGGGCCCACCGCCGACGTACGGCTCGACCCCGCCGCCGGCTCCGTCACCCTCGCCGTACGCGACGGGAACCGCGTCCTCGTCGAGCCCTCGCCCGTCGGCGTCGTCACCGAGGACGCCGACCTGACGCGCGGGCTGCGCCTGGTGGGGCGCGCCGACCGCCGTATCGCTGAGCGGTACACCACCGTCGTCGGCAAGGAGCGGCGTCGCACCGTCGACATGGCCGAGTCGCGCTTCACCCTGGAAGGGGCGGGCGGGGCGCGGGTCGACCTGGTCGTGCGCGCGGCGGCCGACGGAGTCGCCTACCGCTACGTGCTTCCGGCGGGCAACGGCGGTGGCGCCGTGCTGCGCGAGGCGTCCGGCTTCGTACTGCCGGGCGACGCGCCCGCCCGGCTGAGCGACTACTCGGTCAACTACGAGCAGCCGTACGACGGTTCGACCGCCGCCGGCGCGCCGAGCGGGCAGTACGCCTACCCCGCGCTCTTCCAGGTGGGCGACGACCACGTACTGCTCACCGAGGCCGACGTCGACGGCCGCTACCCCGCGAGCCGCCTCACGCACACGGCGGGCAGCGGGCGCTACGACGTGGCGCTGGCCGACCCCTCGGTGCCCGTGCCCTCCACCGGGCCGCTCGCGACGCCCTGGCGGACCGTGATCGCGGGCGATCTCGCGACGGTCACCGAGTCCACGCTCGTGGACGACCTGGCTCCGCCCTCCCGCGTCGCGGACACCTCCTGGATCCGCCCCGGCACCGTCGCCTGGTCCTGGCTCGCCGGATTCGGGGCGGCGCAGCGGAGCCTGGAGACGCAGCAGCGCTTCGTGGACTACGCGGCGGCCCACGGCTGGGAGTACTCCCTGGTCGACGACGGGTGGAACACCACCGACTGGATGCCGCAGCTGATGGAGTACGCCGAACGGCGCGGCGTGGGCGTCCTGTTGTGGATGCACTGGACCGATCTCGACACCGCCGCCGAGCGCACGGCCCAGCTCGACAAGGTCAAGAAGTGGGGCGCCGCCGGGCTGAAGATCGACTTCATGGACTCCGACTCGCGCGAACGCATGGGGTGGTACGACGAGATCCTCCAGGAGACCGCCGACCGCGAGCTGATGGTCAACTTCCACGGCTCGACGCTCCCGCACGGCATCCAGCGCACCTGGCCGCACGTCATGTCGATGGAAGGCGTGCACGGCGCCGAGCAGGGCGACGTCCAGGCCGACGACATGGCGACGCTGCCCTACACCCGCAACGTGGTCGGCTCCATGGACTTCACCCCCATGGGCTTCCAGTTCGGGCAGCGCAACAACACCGAGGCCGCCGAGCTGGCGCTCTCCGTCGTGTACGAGTCCGGGTTCCAGAACTACGCGGGCAGCGTCGAGGCGTACCGCTCCCGGCCCGAGGTCGCCCGCTTCCTCGAACAGGTCCCGACCGTCTGGGACGAGAGCCGGCTGGTCGCCGGGACGCCCGGTGAGGGGGCGACCTTCGCGCGCAGGAACGGCGACCGGTGGTTCGTCGGCTCGGTCAGGGCGGGTGACGGCGGTACGGAGCGGGTGCCGCTGACGTTCCTGGGATCCGGCTCGTGGCGGGTCGACGTCGTACGGGACGGCGCGGCCGGTCTGGTCCGGGAGAGCCGGCTGATGACCCGTCAAGACGCGATCACGGTGCCCGTGTTGGCGGACGGCGGCTTCGCCGCACAGATCTGCCGCGCCGTGCCGGGCCGCGACAGCTGCGACCTGCCGGTGGACGCCGTACCGGTCGGGACGCTGTCCGTCACCCCCGCGAAGGCCGACGCCCGGCCGGGCACGACGGTCGACGTCGCGGCGGGCTTCGTGCTGGACGAGGCGGGCCCCGCCGAGGACGTCACACTGAGCGCCCGCACACCCGAGGGCTGGGCGGTCAACGGCGCCGGCGCGACGGCGGACGAACTGGCCGACGGCGCCGAACTGACGGCGTCCTGGCGGCTCACCGTCCCCGCCGACCCGGTCTACGGGGCGACGGAGATCCCCGTCACGCTGACCTACCGGGACCCGGACGCCGCACCGGCCGCGCCGCCGCTGACGGTCGAGCGCACGGTGCGCGTCTTCGTGGCGCGCGAAGGCACCGTGTACGTCAGCTCGTTGCCGTTCACCGCCGAGAAGAACGGCTGGGGCCCGGTCGAACGTGACCTCTCCAACGGCGAGAGTGCCCCGGCCGACGGCGGCCCGCTGCGCCTCGGCGACACGACGTACGACAAGGGCCTCGGGGTGCACGCGCAGTCCGAGGTGACCGTCGACCTGAACGGCGCCTACGACCGCTTCGCGGCCCGGACCGGCATCGACGAGGAGAAGCCGGACAAGGGCTCGGTGACCTTCGAGGTGCTCGGCGACGGCCAGGTCCTGGCCCGCAGCGGCGTCCTGGGCCCGACGGACGCGCCGTACGCGTTCGACGTGGACGTCAGCGGGGTGCGACAACTGACGCTGCGCGTCACGGACGGTGGCGACGGCATCGACTCGGACCACGCGGACTGGGCGGACGCGCAGCTGCGGGAGAAGGGCGTGTAGCGCGGCGCACCGTCCGGTGGTTGAGGGGTGCCCTCAACCACCGGACGGACCGGTCCGGCCACCGCCGGGCGGACACGCCCTCGCCCGTCGTCGCCGCCGTCGCCGTGTTCACCGTGTTCATCGCGCCCCGTCGTCCGGTACGAAGACACTCAGCCGGTACGTGCTCGGCAGCAGCGTTCGGCCGCAGAACTGGTCGAGGCGGAATCGGGACGGGTCGCGGACCTCGTGGTCCGCCGTGCGGCGGCGGATCTCGGTGCGCCATGCCGCCTCGTCCGTGGTCTCGAAGACGACCGTCCAGCGGCCGGGGCCCAACTCGGCTGCGGAGGGTCCCCGTTGCCGCTCCTGACTCCTCTTGCGCTTCCGTTGTCCTGGCACCCTGCCAGCATCGCAATTGCGTGCCCCGCCGACAATCGCGGGCCTATGCCACTCGAATAGGATTCCACCTCAGTGTCACCACCGGCAGCACCGTAGACATCGACTGAATCGACTGAGTGGAGAGCCAGGTATGCGTGGAGGCAGCGTCGCCGTCGTCGGCGGCAGCATCGCGGGGTGTGCCACAGCCCTGGCCGTGTCCCGCGGCGGAGCCGAGAAGGTCACCGTCTTCGAGCGGGCCGACGCCGAACTCCGTGACAGGGGAGTCGGCATAGCCCTCCACAGCGACCGGTACGCGGAGCTGGAGAGCGCCGGATACGTGGCCGCCGAGATGCCGTGGGCGCCGCTGACCCGGCGGGTGTGGAGTGTGAAGGACGGTGAGGCGGAGTACGGACGGGCCGTCGGCGAGCAGCCGTTCCCGTTCCGCGCCTACAACTGGGGTTCGCTGTGGAGCGAGTTGCGGCGCCGGGTGCCCGAGGAGGTCGACTACCGGTCCGGCGCGCTCGTCAAGGCCGTGGAGCCCGACTCCGACGGCGTGACCCTCGAACTCGCCGACGGGCGGCGGGAGCGCTTCGACGCCGTGGTCGGCGCCGACGGCTACCGTTCCGTCGTGCGCGACGCCATGTTCCCCGGCCGCAGCGCGACGTACGCCGGCTACATCGGCTGGCGCGGCACCTCCGCCGACGTCGCCGACCTCCCGTCCGACGGCAACGACGCGCACAACATCGTCTTCCCCGGCGGCCACTGCATGATCTACCGCATCCCGGACGGCGTCGGCGGCCACCGGCTCAACTGGGTCCTCTACACCTCCCCGCCCGAGTCCGAGGGGCTCCACGCGGACCTGAGGACGCCGACCTCGCTGCCGCCCGGCCGGCTCAACGAACAGCTCACCGCCCACCTCCGGGCCCTCGTGGCGGACAACTTCCCGCCCTACTGGGCGGCCCGGGTGCTGCGTACGCCCGCCGAGACCACGTTCATCCAGCCCATCTACGACCTGGAGGTGCCGCAGTACACCTCCGAGCGGATGCTGCTCGTCGGTGACGCCGCCAGCGTCGCCCGGCCGCACATCGGTGGCGGCAGCGTGAAGGCGCTGCAGGACGCCACCGCCCTGGAGGCCGCCGCGGTGGCCGGGGGGAGCTTGAAGGAGGTCATGGAGGCGTACGACACCAACCGGGGCGCCGTCGGTGCCTCACTGGTCGCGCTGGCCCGCAGGATGGGCAGCGCCCAGGTCGAGAACACCCCGGACTGGAGCGCCATGCGGCAGCCGGAGTTCGACGCGTGGTGGCAGGCACAGAACAGCGGCTCCGACCGCAACAGCGGCTTCGGCGGGCACCAGTTGAAGCGCTAGGGGGTGTTGGCCGGTTGCGCGGCTCGTGGGCCGCGCTTGTCCGGACACGCCTGGGCGCCGTTCGGGCGACGAACGGCCTGACGGTTGGTCAAAAGGCGCCGGGCGGACCGCATATG
>NZ_JBHUZM010000182.1:0-13165 GCF_042667665.1 Streptomyces sp. NPDC057307
CCCGCCATTGGCGGGCGCCCCTTACCTGTGTGCTCCGGACGGCGTCCCTCGGCTACTCGGGGACGTACGCGTTGATGTCCTCGATCACCGAGAAGCCGAGGCCGTACGCGCTCATGCCGCGACCGTACGCACCGATGTGCACCCCGCCCGCGGCTCCGGCCCCGTCCCCGTCCTCGGCCGGGTCGGTGGTGCCCGTCGAGCCCGCGAGCACCCAGCCGAATTCGGATTCGCGATAGTGGAACGGGGTCGGGACACCGTCCACGGGGAGCGAGAGCACCGACCAGGCGGGGCCGTTCAGATCGTCGGCCAGTTCGAAGGCCGTCTCGGTCTGCTGGTCCAGCCAGTCGTCGCGCAGCGTGTGGTCGAGCTGCGCGGGCCAGGTCGACACCAGCAGCGCCGAGCCGGCCAGCCAGGCCGCCGAGGACACCGTCGTGGCGTCGAGGACGCCCGTGCCGTCACCGCTGCGCCGTACGGGGCTCGCGGCGACCGTGACGACCGCCGCGAAGCGCTCCTTCTCCGCGCCTGACGCGTCCGGTCTTATCGACGGCTCCTCGCCGTGCCCCGTCGAACCGTGCTGGACGGTGCCGTCCGCCGCCGTGCCCACCTGCATGAGCCATCTGGGACCGGTGAACGCGTCGTCCAGTCCGTACCAGGGGAAGGTGGCCCGCAGATAGCCCTCGACCGTACGCCGGGCACCCGATGCCCCGTCCGCCGTGCCGGCCGCGCCTTGGGCCCCTACCCGACTTGTCGTCTCCATCTGTCCGGACCGCCTCCTCTATCTCGGAGTCCGGAGCGGCCCGCCCTCACGGACGTCTCACTACCGGACAGATGGAGGATAGCCACCCGTTACCGGCTGGCCGGGCAGGGCGGGCTTCAGGGGGTGTCTTGTCGTGCCGGGGACCGCGAGCCCGGCACGACACCTCCTAGGTGGCGTCCGCGTCGAAAGGCGGGCGATCGGCCTGTTGGGGCTGTTCGGGCTTCTTGAGCAGGTCAGAGGTGCCGGACGGGCTCTTCGTGAGGCTCGTCGCCGGGGCGTCAACCGCGCCGCTGTCGGCCCCGGCGGTGTCGCCGCCCCTGCCGTGGACCGAGTCCGCGACGTCGTTGATTTCCTTCTTGAGGTTGAAGCTGCTGCGGATGTCCTTCAGCCCCAGGTCGTCCTCGTGCTCCGACAGCTGCTTTCGGACGAATTTCTTGGGGTTGAGGTCCTCGAAGTCGAAGTCCTTGAACTCCGGTCCCAGCTCGGAACGGATGTCCTCCTTGGCGTTGTCGGAGAACTCGCGCACCTTCCGGATGAAACGGGAAACGTCCTGGATGACCTTGGGCAGCTTGTCCGGGCCGAAGACGAGCACGGCGAGAATCACGAGCGTCACCAGCTCAAGCGCGCCTATGTCATTGAACACCTAGCTGCTCCTTGTGTTCTCCGTGCCCGCAGGCGAGACCTTGTCGGCCTGGCCTGTGATGGGTCGAGGCCCGGGCCGCTCCACGGTACCCGGCAGACCTGGCCGGACGGTACCTTCATTCGACACTCACCTGCCTTCCGCGCTGCCGAGGACCAGAGTCATGGTCCGCTCTTTACCTCCGCGGGTCAGTGTCAGCTCCAACTCGTCACCTGGGCGGTGCGAACGGATCTTCACGATCAGCTCCTCGCCGCTGTGCACCCGCTGGCCGTCCACCTCGGTGATGATGTCGCCGGTCCTGATGCCCGCCTTCGCGGCCGGGCCGTCCTCCTCGACCGACGGTCCGCCGTCGGCGCTCTTCGCGCCGACCTTGGCGCCGTCGCCCGTGTACTCCATGTCGAGCGTGACACCGATCACGGGGTGCGACGCCTTGCCCGTGTTGATCAGCTCTTCGGCGACGCGCTTGCCCTGGTTGATCGGTATCGCGAAGCCGAGTCCGATGGAACCGGCCTGCGCGCCGTCCGGCGTACCGCCGCCGTCGGCGCCGCGGATCGCGCTGTTGATGCCGATGACCTGCGCCTTCGAATTCACCAGCGGGCCACCGGAGTTGCCCGGGTTGATCGGGGCGTCGGTCTGCAGGGCGTCGACATAGCTGATGTCGCTGCCGTCGCCCTTCTCGCCGCCGGCGGTGATCGGGCGCTCCTTGGCGCTGATGATGCCCGCCGTGACCGTGTTCTGGAGGTCGAAGGGCGCGCCGATCGCCACGACCGGGTCGCCGACCTGGACGTTGTCGGAATTGCCGAGCGGCAGCGGCTTGAGTCCGGAGACTCCGGTGACCTTCACGACGGCGAGGTCGTAGCCGCTGTCCTTGCCGACGAGCTTCGCCTTGGCGGTCTCGCCGCCGCTGAAGGTGATCGAGATGTCGCCGGACTCGCCGGCGGGGTCGACCACATGGTTGTTCGTCAGGATGTGGCCCGTGCGGTCCAGGACGAAGCCGGTGCCGGTGCCCTGCTCACCGCCGCCGCTGACATGGAGGGTGACGACGCTCGGCAGGGCGCTGGAGGCGATCCCGGCGACGCTGTCGGCCGGGCGGCCCCCGCCGTCGTTGCCCGCCTGGGGCAGTTCGACGCTGGTGAGGCCGCCGTTGCGCTCGATGTACGCGCCGACGCCACCGCCGATGACGGCGATGCAGAGCGCGAGCGCCAGGGCGCCCACGAGGCCGATGCCCCGGCGCTTCTTCCGGGGCTCGCCGGGGTCGGGGTACGACAGCGTCTGCTGCTGTCCGGGGGTGCTCCAGGGGTCGTACTGGAGCCACTGGGTGGGCTGGGGCTGCTGCGGGTGCGGGCCCTGGGGCGGGGGAAGCTGCTGGGTACCCGTCTGCGGGTGCGGGAGAGGCTGCGGCTGCGGAGGGGGCAGCGGCGGGCCCGCCATGGGCTGCTGGGCAGCCTGCGGCGGGACGCCGTAGCCGGACGTCGGCTGGGGCACCGGCGCGGGTCCCACCTGGCCCGGGACCGCCTGGCCGGTGTAGTGCTGCGGCGGGATGGGCGTGCCCTGCGCCGGGGTGGGCACGGGGCGCTGTACGGGCGGTGCGGGCGCCCAGGGCCCGGGGCCGCCGTAGGGCGGGGTGCTGTAGGGGTCGGGCTCGTGCAGCGGCTGCGGCCTGCTCTGCGTGCCCGTGGCGGTCCCCGCCTCTGTGCTGTCCGCGCCCGTGGCGCCCGTTCCCGTTGCCGCCGACGCGCTCACCGCTGAGGGAGCGCGCTCGGGCGGGGCGAGGAGATGGTCCTCGGGGTCCGGGTCCGGCTCGGACACACGCTCCGGGACGCTGTCGACCGGGTCGGCCGCGCCGGCCGGTGCAAGCGGTTCGGTGACCGCCGCGCGGTCGGGATTCGGGGGGACTGCGTCAGTGACCGGCGACAGTTCCGTCGTCTCCTCTGTGTTCCGGTGCTCCGGTACGTCGGGCTCCCGCGGTATCGCGCGTCCCGATGCCGGGCGGCTCCACCATTTGGCCTTGGGTCCGGTGGGCTTGCCGTCGTCCATGCTCTCCCCGCACCTGCCTCGTCCGTGCCCCGACAAGGGCACCCGTGCAGGGATTCAACCAGGTTTACGAATGTCCGCGCAGGGACCCTGTCACCGACGCTGCGAAAGCGGCACGCCGGGCTGGGTGGGCGCGGCGAGGTGGGTCGGGTCGGGCGTGGCCGTGGGGGTGGTCAGTCCTGGGCTCGCCGCCAGCTGGAACGCCGTGCCCGTGGGACGTATCAGGGGCGCCGCGGGGAAGTGGTTGAGAACCGCCGACTGGAACGGGTGAGGGGTGAACGGCGCCCGCATCGTGCCGGGAGCGAGCACCGGCGCGCTGTCGAGCGTCTGCGGAACGATGCCGCCCCGCTCGCCGCCCTGCCTGCTCCGCGTCCCGCTGCCGGGAGGTGTGGTGGTGGCCCTGGTCAGCGGTGTGATGCCCGCGCCTGCCCCGCGCGCGGCCGTGTCGACCGTGGCGCCCATGGGCAGTGCGCCGAGGGCCATCGCGGCGAACGACACCGCGCTCGCGGCGGCGAAGGCGAACCGCCGGCCGCGCCATGGCGAGCGCTCGGCCTCGGCGCGCCCGACGTCGTGGATCCTGAAGCCCCCGTCGGGGCCGGAGCCGCCACGCAGGGGGGAGGCGTGGGGTCCCGCCGGGCGGTAGCCGAACGCGTCGCTCCGGACGCCGAAGACACCGTTGCTGAGGGCCGTGCCGTCGAACGGCCCGGGGGTCTTGTCCTCGTCGTCCTCGGTGGGTCCGCCGGGCAGTCCCTGGAGCCGGGCGAGAAAGCCCTCGGACAGCGGCGGGGGCGCCGACTGTGCGAACGCGCTCTTCAGCCTGCGCTGTGCGTCGGCCTCCGCCTTGCACTTGGCGCAGGTCGCGAGGTGTGCCAGCACACGCTCCCGGGCGTCGTGACCGAGCTCCCCGTCCACCAGGGCGGCGAGCCGGTCCCCCAGGTGCTGCTCCGCGGGGGTCGGTCCTGTGCCACTCACGCGAGTCCGCCCTCCCCGGCCACGCTCGCGAACGTGCGCTGCTCGGCCCGAGCCTCGGGAGAACGGTGCGAGAGGGCCTTGCGCAGGTGCGAACGGCCTCGGTGGATCCGGCTGCGCACCGTGCCGAGCTTCACGCCGAGTGTGGCGGCGATTTCCTCGTACGAGAGTCCTTCGATGTCGCACAGGACGACCGCGGCCCGGAATTCGGGCGCGAGGGTGTCCAGCGCCTGCTGCACGTCCGCGTCGAAGTGGGTGTCGTGGAAGACCTGCTGCGGTGAGGGCTCACGGCTGGGCAGGCGCTCCGCCGCGTCGTCACCGAGCGCGTCGAAGCGGATCCGCTGCTTGCGACGGACCATGTCCAGGAAGAGGTTGGTGGTGATGCGGTGCAGCCAGCCCTCGAACGTGCCGGGCGTGTACGTCGACAGGGACCTGAAGACCCGGACGAAGACTTCCTGGGTCAGATCCTCGGCGTCGTGCTGGTTGCCCGTGAGACGGTAGGCCAGGCGGTACACGCGGGCGCTGTGCGTGCTGACGATCTCCTCCCAGCTGGGAGGCGTCCACGCCTGCGATTCCGCATCCGATGCGAAGGTCGCCGTAACTGCGGAGTCGGTCGAGCGAGAACGGTCAGCGAAGTTGGTCACGGATTTCGGCTCACCGGCCGACCTGAGAAAGCGCTTGAACGCTCCTCCCCGATCCGCAGGCGCAGCCGCACCTCCCCTATCGACTCTGGTGGTGTCCAGCGGAGCACCTACCATAGCCACCTCGCCCGTTAGCTCCGGATAAGAATCTTTGCCTGAATTTGCGCCTGGTCCCAGGTCTTCATCCATGTGTTCCCCCACGCCTTCATAACGCCCGGTCCCATCAGCGGGTTCCCGCGTGCAGCGGATACAGTCACCGGTGCGCCAACTACGGGGACAGGAGAGGGTCATTACCGCCAACCGGCAGACAAGCTGGGCGTTCGCCGACGCTTTTGTCGCCGAGGACGAGGCACTGCGCTGGGCCCGCGACAGGGCTCGGGACATGGGGCTCCGCTCGGTGTCACCGGGCACGGGCGCCGCGCTTCGTCTGCTTGCCGCCACGGCGGACGCCAAGGCGGTCGCGGAGATCGGCACGGGTACCGGGGTCTCCGGGATCTATCTCCTGAACGGGATGCGGCCCGACGGCGTACTGACCACGGTCGACACGGAGCCGGAGCGGCAGCAGTTCGCCCGTGAGGCGTTCCGCGCGGCCGGCTTCACCAACAATCGCGCGCGCTTCATCCCCGGCCGGGCCCGCGACGTACTGCCCCGGCTCGCCGACGGCGGCTACGACCTCGTCTTCTGCGACGGTGACCGGCTGGAGTGCCTGGACTATCTCGCTGAATCGTTGCGCCTGCTGCGACCAGGGGGGCTGGTGTGCTTCGAGGGCGTCTTCGCCGACGGCCGTACGGTCGATTCGGCGGCCCAGCCCCACGAGGTGCTGCGGCTGCGTGAGCTGCTGCGTACGGTCCGGGAGATGCAGGACGAGCTGCTGCCGTCGCTGCTGCCGGTGGGCGACGGGCTGCTCTGCGCCGTACGCCGCTAGGCCGTGTCTTTGGATTCCGTCGGGCGGAGAACGGCATAAAGCTGCCCCGGCACGGAGATGTCCGCGACGGGGCAGCACGAGAGTGCGCGTTCTGTCCGCGTCAGCCGACGACCTTCTTCAGGGCGTCACCCAGCGCATCCGCCTCGTCGGGGGTCAGCTCGACGACCAGCCGACCGCCGCCTTCGAGCGGAACGCGCATGACGATGCCCCGCCCCTCCTTGGTCACCTCGAGCGGGCCGTCGCCCGTCCGCGGCTTCATGGCCGCCATGCTCGTTCCCCTTCCTGAAACCAGCTCATCGCAGCCGGCGGCCCCATGACAGGCGCTGTGTCACCGGCATCGAACACATTGCTTCCAGGCCATTATCCCGCATGGCGGGACCCGATGACCAACATCGGACGGCATCGCTTGCGCAACGCGCTCTCTCAAAACGACTCAATTCGGCGATCCGCCTGCGATACTTCGCCGCTGTTCACGGCTCTACGGGCCGGAATTGTTTGACGCAGGTCACATGTCGACCTGCGGTGATCTCCGCCATGCTGGGGCCGGACAGGACAGCGGGACAGGCAGTCAGAGTCGCAGAGGAGATCCGATCATGGCCGACACGGTGCTGTACGAGGTGAGCGACGGGCTCGCGACCGTCACGATCAATCGGCCCGAGGCCATGAACGCGCTGAACATCGCGGCCAAGGTCGCCCTGCGGGACGCGCTGCGCACCGCCGAGGCCGACTCCGCCGTACGGGCCGTACTCCTCACCGCCACCGGGCGGGCCTTCTGCGTGGGGCAGGACCTGAAGGAGCATGTCTCGCTGCTGGCGGCCGACGCGGCCGACGGCAGCGGCGGGACGATGAGCACCGTGCGGGAGCACTACAACCCCATCGTGCGGGCCCTGACCGAGATGCCGAAGCCGGTCGTGGCCGGGGTCAACGGGGTCGCCGCCGGGGCGGGGCTCGGCTTCGCGCTCGCCTGCGACTACCGCGTCGTCGCCGACACCGCCTCCTTCAACACCTCGTTCGCGGGCGTGGCACTGACGGCCGACTCCGGCGTGTCGTGGACGCTGCCCCGGCTGATCGGGCAGAGCAGGGCGGCCGACCTGCTGATGTTCCCCCGGTCGATCACGGCGGAGTCGGCCCATGAGCTGGGGATCGTCAACAAGCTGGTCCCCGCGGCCGATCTCGCGGCGGAGGCGGCGTCGGTCGCGCGCACCCTCGCGGAGGGCCCCACGCTGGCGTACGCGGCGCTGAAGGAGTCCCTGGCGTACGGCGCCGGCCATTCGCTGGCCGAGACGCTGGAGAAGGAGGGCGAACTCCAGAACCGGGCGGGCGCGTCGCAGGACCACGGCATCGCGGTCCAGGCTTTCCTCGACAAGGCGAAGCCCCGCTACGTGGGACGCTGACGCCGCTGTCGGGGCAGCCGCTCAGGTCTCGGTGAGCTGTCCGCGGACCAGGCACCCGGCCAGGTGGTCGTCGACCAGTCCGCACGCCTGCATCAGCGCGTACGCCGTCGTGGGACCGACGAATCGGATGCCGCGCTTCTTGAGCGCCTTCGCCAGCGCGGTGGATTCGTCGGTGACGGCCGGGACGTCCCCGATCGTCTTCGGCACCGGGCGCGTCGCCGGGTCCGGGGCGTACGACCAGATGAGGCTGTCCAGCTCGCCGGCGGACCAGCCGGCCAGCTCGCGCGCGTTGGCGAGCGTGGCGTCGATCTTGGCGCGGTTGCGGATGATGCCCTCGTCGGTCAGCAGCCGGGCGGCATCCGCGTCGGTGAAGGCGGCGACGGCCGGGATGCGGAATCCGGCGAAAGCCCGGCGGAAGCCCTCGCGGCGGCGCAGGATCGTGATCCAGGAGAGGCCGGACTGGAACGCCTCCAGGCACAGCCGCTCGAAGAGCGCGTCGTCGCCGTGGACCGGGCGGCCCCACTCCTCGTCGTGGTACGTGACGTAGTCCTCGGTCGACAGGCCCCAGGGACAGCGCAGCTCGCCGTCCGGTCCCGCCACCGCTCCACCGTCGGTCACCGCTGGTCCTCCTCGCCCGGGTTCTTGAAGAGGTCGGGCCGGCCGACGGCCGTCGCCTGGGCGCCCGCCAGGCTGGACTCCAGCTCGGCGATCCGGGAGTCACGCTCCGCCAGCTCGGCGCCGAGCCTGGCCAGCACCTCGTCCACGTCCGCCATCCGATAGCCGCGGGCGCCGACCGGCAGCCGCAGGGCCTCTATGTCGGCGCGGCCGACCGGGCGTGTCGTGGGCAGCGGGTCCACGAACTGTTCGGGCGCGGACTCGGGCAGCACCTCGCGGTCGCCGCCGCCGACCACCGCGAGCGTGACGGCGGTGACCACCACAACCATCGCGATGAGCAAGAACAAGAACACGAGCTTCTCCCCGGGGCAGGAAACGTCCGATCCCGATCGTGCCATGCGGGACCGACAGTTAAGGTCGCTGGCGACGGCATGGATGGCGGAAACGGGCGGTGACCAGGGGATGAGCAGCGGCACTCTGCGGCTGGGGCGGCGGGAGTTCGACGCGTACGAGCCGGTGATCATGGCCATCGTCAACCGGACCCCGGACTCGTTCTACGACCAGGGCGCGACCTTCCACGACCAGCCGGCCCTCGACCGGGTGGAGCGGGCGGTGTCCGAGGGCGCCGCCATCATCGACATCGGCGGTGTGAAGGCGGGGCCCGGCGACGAGGTGACGGCGGAGGAGGAGGCGCGTCGCACGGTCGGTTTCGTCGCCGAGGTCCGCAGGCGGTACCCGGACGTGGTGATCAGCGTCGACACCTGGCGGCACGAGGTCGGCGAGGCGGTCTGCGAGGTGGGCGCCGATGTGCTCAACGACGCCTGGGGCGGGGTGGATCCGGCGCTCGCCGAGGTCGCCGCGCGGTACGGCGCCGGGCTCGTCTGCACGCACGCGGGCGGGGCCGAGCCCCGGACCCGGCCGCACCGGATCGCGTACGACGACGTGGTCGCGGACATTCTCCGGGTGACGCTCGGACTGGCCGAGCGGGCCGTGGAACTGGGCGTGCGCAGGGACGGGATCATGATCGATCCGGGGCACGACTTCGGGAAGAACACCCGGCATTCGCTGGAGGCGACCCGCAGGCTGGGCGAGCTGGCGGAGACCGGCTGGCCGGTGCTCGTGTCGCTGTCCAACAAGGACTTCGTGGGCGAGACCCTCGACAGGCCGGTGAAGGAGCGGGTGATCGGCACGCTCGCGACGACCGCCGTCTCGGCGTGGCTCGGCGCGCGGGTCTATCGGGTGCACGAGGTGGCCGAGACGAAGCAGGTGCTGGACATGGTGGCGTCCATCGCGGGCCACCGGCCCCCGGCGGTGGCCCGCCGGGGACTGGCCTGAGCCGCGGCCTCCTGGGGAGGAGGCCGCCGCCGACGCCGCTACTTGCCGGTCTCCTTGGTCACCAGCGCCACCGCCTCGTCCACGTCGTCCGTGACGTGGAACAGCAGCAGGTCCTTCTCGGACGCCTTGCCCTGTGCCACGACCGTGTCCCGCAGCCAGTCGATGAGGCCGGACCAGTACCGCGTCCCGAAGAGGACGATGGGGAACCTGGTCACCTTGCGTGTCTGGACCAGCGTGAGCGCCTCGAACAGTTCGTCCAGCGTGCCGAGGCCGCCGGGCAGCACGACGAAACCCTGGGCATATTTCACAAACATCGTTTTCCGGACGAAGAAGTACCGGAAGTTCACACCGATGTCGACGTGCGGGTTGAGCCCCTGTTCGAAGGGCAGCTCGATACCGAGGCCGACGGAGACGCCCTTCGCCTCCCGCGCACCCTTGTTCGCCGCTTCCATCGCGCCGGGGCCACCGCCGGTGATCACCGCGAATCCGGCCTCGACCAGTGCCCGGCCGATGCGTACGCCCGACTCGTAGTCCGGTGAGTCGACGGGAGTACGGGCCGAGCCGAAGACGCTGATGGCGCTGGGCAGTTCGGCGAGTGCGCCGAAGCCCTCCACGAACTCCGACTGGATCCGCATGACCCGCCAGGGGTCGGTGTGCACCCACTCGGAGTCACCCTCGGTGTCCAGCAGCCGCTGGTCGGTGGTGCCGGCCTGCACCTGGTCCCGGCGACGCAGCACCGGCCCGAGACGCTGCGTGTCCGGCTTCCGTGCTTCCTCAGGACTGCCCATGGACTGCTCCCTCCGCTGCTGTGCCAGTTCCCGGCCAGCGTAGATCCATGGAGGTGACAAACGGCGAAATTCCGGCGGTCGGTCCGGCTCCCCCGCCGCGGCGACCGCCCCGCCTGCGCCTCTTCAGGAGGTCAGCCACTCCCGCAGCCGGTTCTCGCAGTGCGTGATCCGCTCCACGGCCACGTGCTCGTCGCGCTTGTGCGCCAGCAACGCGTCCCCCGGGCCGTAGTTGACCGCGGGCACCCCGAGCGCGCCGAAGCGCGAGACGTCCGTCCAGCCGAACTTGGGCTGCGCGGTGCCGCCCACGGCCGCCATGAACGCGGCGGCGGCGGGGTGCGAGAGGCCCGGCAGGGCCGCGCCCGAGTGATCGTCCACGACGAACTCACGGACGCCGCAGTCGGCGAACACGGCGCGCACGTGCGCCACCGCCTCCTCCTCGCCGCGGTCCGGCGCGTAGCGGTAGTTGACCACCACGGTGCACGCGTCGGGGATGACGTTGTTCGCCACGCCTCCCTCGATCGCCACGGCGTTCAGCCCCTCCCGGTACTCCAGTCCGTCGATCACCGGGCGGCGGGGTTCGTACGCGGCGAGGCGGGCCAGGATCGGCGCCGCGGCGTGGATGGCGTTGGATCCCATCCAGCTGCGCGCCGAGTGCGCCCGCTCTCCCTCCGTACGGAGGTGGATCCGCAGCGTCCCCTGGCAGCCGCCCTCGACCTGCGCGTCGGAGGGTTCGAGCAGGACGGCGAAGTCCGCCTCCAGGAGGTCGGGGCGGGCGGCCGCCACGTGCCCCAGGCCGTTGAGGTCGGCGGCGACCTCCTCGTTGTCGTAGAAGACGAACGTGAGGTCGCGGTTGGGGGCCGGGACGGTCGCGGCGATACGCAGTTGGACGGCGACGCCCGACTTCATGTCGGTGGTGCCGCAGCCCCACAGGATGCCGTCCGCGTCCAGCCTGGAGGGCACGTTGTCGGCGATCGGCACGGTGTCGATGTGCCCGGCCAGGATGACCCGCTCGGCCCGTCCGAGATCCGTACGCGCCACGACGTTGTTGCCGTACCGCTCGACGGTGAGGTGCGGCAGGGCGCGCAGCGCCTCCTCGACGGCGTCGGCGAGGGGCTTCTCGGTGCCGCTGACGGACGGGATGTCGACGAGCCGGGCGGTGAGCTCCGGGGCGTCCAGCGTGAGGTCCAGCGTGGTTCCAGGCTTCGTTTCGGGCATGGCCAGACCCTACGACGTGGCCGGTGCCGGCCGGTGGCGGCAGGGGGCGGGCGGACCGGTCCTGGCCGACCGGTGGGGCCGGTACGGTGGGCGCGTGTCCGAGACCGCCTCCCCTCCCCGTCGCGGCCGATTCCTGCGGGTCGCGGCCGCGTTCACCGTGCTCCTCGCGCTGGCCGGCTACCTCGTCGTGCGGTTCGCCCCCGGCGAGAGCGGCCCGCCGCGCTGCGTCGCGCGGGCCGCCGAGTCGTCGGACGGCGACGTCCCCACGTACGAGATGAGCCCGGAGCAGGCGGCGAACGCCGCCACGATCTCCGCGGTCGGCACCACCCGCGGCATGCCCGAGCGTGCCGTCACGATCGCCCTGGCCACCGCGCTCCAGGAGTCGGCGCTGCGCAACATCGACTACGGCGACCGGGACTCCGTCGGCCTCTTCCAGCAGCGCCCGTCGAAGGGCTGGGGCACGGTCGAGCAGATCCTCGACCCCGTGTACTCGGCGGGGAAGTTCTACACGAAGCTCGCCGAGGTGCCCGGCTACTCGCGGCTGCCTCTTACGGAGGCGGCGCAGCGGGTCCAGCGCAGCGGTTTCCCGCAGGCGTACGCGAAGCACGAGCCGGACGCCACGCTGCTGTCCGCCGCGCTCACCGGCAGGGCCGCGGCGACCCTCACCTGTATGGGCGGGAGCGACGGCGAGGCGGGCGATCCGGCGAAGGTGCGGGCGGCCCTGACGCACGCCTTCGGGCCCGAGGTACTGCCGGGCACCGACGCCGCCGACACGTCGGCGAACGACGGCGCGGCGGGCGAACCGGCGGACGAACCGGCGGGCGGACAGGCCGTGGCCAAGGGCTCGGCGGAAGTCGCGGTACCGGTCAACTCCTCGGACGGGACCCGCGGTTGGGAACTGGCCCACTGGGCGGTGGCGCACTCCGCCGATCTGCGGATCGCCGAGGTCTCCGTAGGAGACCGGGTGTGGAGCGTGGCGAAGTCCGACGAGGGCTGGCGCAAGAGCGAAGGCGAATCCGGCCCGGAGAAATCCGCCGGAAACGACGTTCGAATGCGTATCGCGCAGTAGTCGTCGCGGTAGCCCGAACGGAGTAGTCGCGGCATATCCGGTCGGCATGGCACGGGCCCACCGGCCGGTTCACTCGTTCGGCGCCAAATCCCTTGCCAATAAGGCGAAGTGACGGTTCGCCAGGTCTCCGCACCGAGGATCCTTTGACCGTTTTTATCCGTAGCGGATAATGCGACGCATTACCAATTCTTTACTCTTGTACACCGCAACCTCAGGTGCCCTTCGAGGAGTTGTCACAGCGTCCGATCGCTGGACACGACAATTTCCTCTCCCGTCAAAGGAGCACCATGTCCCTCCCCCTGACCCGTCGGATCGCCCGTGCCGCGCTGCTTATCGCGGCGGGCGCAGCCCCCGTGGTCGGTGCGGCCGGCTCCGCCAGCGCAGCAGCCCTCCCCCAGACCGCCGACCTCGGCAGCGTTTCCCAGCTGGACGGCGCCGCCCTCGGTGACACGCTGGACAGCGGCGCCCGGCAGGCGACCGGCATCGCGGGCGAGGTCGGCGCCGAGACGGTGCGCACCTCCGTCCCGGCGGCCGGCGAAACCCTCGGCGGCGTCGCCAAGTCGGCGACCCCCGTCGCGCAGCGGGCGGCCGGCGAGGCCGCCGGCGGCGCCGGTCAGGTCCTCGGCGACGCGGCCACGTCCGTCACCGAGAACGGACTGCCGACCGAGTCCCTGGGCAACGGCCTGCCCACCGGCAAGCTCCCCGTCAACACCCTGCCGCTCGGCTGATCCCAGCCGGTCCGGCGCGACGCGTACACGAAGGGGCCCGGGGAGTTCGTACTCC
>NZ_JBHUZM010000183.1:0-13156 GCF_042667665.1 Streptomyces sp. NPDC057307
GCCCGGTACGCGTGTCGCGTACCGGGCCGTACCGCTGTCCGCCCGCTCTGCCCGCTCTGCGGGGTCTATCGGCTCTGCGTCCGTCTCCTGCCGCCCCGGATCGACGACCAGAGCATGTCGCCCACTCCCACGACGAGGATGGCGCCGATCAGCTGGAGCACATGACGTGTCCAGTCGATGCCCTTGGTGTCCTCGACTCCGAACCAGCCCGCGGCCGCGTTGCCGAGGATGCTGCCCAGGATGCCGAAGACGGTCGTCAGCCACAGCGGGATCCGCTGTTTGCCGGGGATGATCGCCTTGGCGATCAGGCCCAGCACCAGACCCACGATGATTGCCCACAGCCAGCTCATGGTCGCCTCCTCGTGCGGCGCGCTCTGCGCATGTGCGGTCAGTCTCGGTGTGTCCGGCATACGTCGCATGTCGAACAGGGCCGTACGTGGCCGGGCGGGGGCACGGTGCGCCGCCGTCGAGCGGTCCCCACTCTCGTAGGCGGCGCACGGCGGGCGTACCGTTGTGCGGGTCCGGCACGGGGAACGGCCGGCGAGGGAATCGGGTGGTGGGTCGTGATGCGGAAGCAGCGCAGCGCCGAGGTCTTCCAGATCTCGGGAGCGAGGCGGGGGCTCGACGAGGACGTGCGCGGCAGACAGCGGCGCTATGTCATCTCCATGCTGGTGCGCACGCTCGGGATCATCCTGGCCGTGGTTCTGTGGAATGTTGAGCGTTATGTGGCGATTGCCGGTCTCGTGCTGGGCATCCTGCTGCCCTACGTGGCCGTCGTGTTCGCCAACGGGGGCCGGGAGAAGGCCCGTTCGCTGCCCTCGACGTATCTCACCCCGGAGGCCCGGCCGATGATCGCTCCGGCCCCCGCGGCGGGCGGAGCGGAATCCGCCGCACGGTCCGCGAATTACGAACACCCCGCTCCCCCGCGCGAGCGGGCCTGAGCCGGGCGGCCTCCAAGCTCAAGAAAAGCTCAGATCAATCATGAAGTTCCGGTGCACCTGACCCCATTACCCGTGACATACTTTGTAGGCGCTCCGCATCCCCCGTCGGAGCGACGGACCGACGCCGGGCAGCTCCCCCCGTGGCTGCTCGGCGTCGCCTTTTTTCGGGTGTTTTCTCCCGGAATCGGGGCCTGCGTCCCAAAGGTCACCGGTTGACGGTCGCACCCCGGTCACGCCCTAGGCTTGAGGCCGTGGACCTCTTCGATTTTCCCGGCGCCGCTTCCGGTCCCGACGGACCCGTCTGTTCGGCCAAGGGCTGCCGCGCCGCCGCCGTATGGGTGCTGGCGTGGAACAACCCCAAGCTGCACACACCCGAGCGCCGTAAGACCTGGCTGGCCTGCGACGAGCACCGCGAACACCTGTCGTCGTTCCTCGGTGTCCGCGGTTTCCTCAAGGACGTGGTCACCCTGGCCGAGTGGGAGCGGGAGCGCTCAGCCGCCGATGGCTGACATGGGCCGGTCGGGCTGGAGGAACGTCGGGTCGTCCAGGCCGGAGCCCGCCTTCTTGCCCCACATCGCCAGCTTCCACACCGTCGCCACGTCGTCGTCCGTGGCGTCCGAGCGCAGGGCCGCGCGCAGGTCGGTCTCCTCGCGGGCGAACAGGCAGTTGCGCACCTGACCGTCGGCGGTGAGCCTGGTGCGGTCGCAGGCCGAGCAGAACGGGCGGGTGACGGAGGCGATGACGCCGACCCGGTGCGGTCCGCCGTCCACGATCCAGCGCTCGGCCGGGGCGGATCCGCGCTCCCCGCCGCCCTCCTCGGTGAGCGTGAAGCGGGTGCTGAGCGACTGGAGGATGTCACCGGCGGTGATCATCCCGTCACGCTTCCAGCCGTGCTGGGCGTCGAGGGGCATCTGCTCGATGAAGCGCAGCTCGTAGCCGTGTCCGACGGCCCACGCGAGCAGTTCGGGAGCCTCGTCGCCGTTGAGCCCCGGCATCAGCACGGTGTTCACCTTGACCGGGGTCAGTCCGGCCTCGCGCGCGGCGGCCAGGCCGTCGAGCACGTCCTGGTGGCGGTCGCGCCTGGTCAGGGTCTTGAAGACATCACGGCGCAGGGTGTCGAGGGAGACATTGACGCGGTTGAGGCCGGCGGCCTTGAGGGCGGCGGCGGTGCGCTTCAGCCCTATGCCGTTGGTCGTCAGCGACATCTTGGGGCGGGGGGTGAGGGCCGCGCACCGCTCGACGATCCCGACGAGTCCGGGCCGCAGCAGCGGTTCACCGCCGGTGAAGCGGACGTCGCGGACGCCCAGCCGGGTCACGGCGATCCGTACGAGTCTGACGATCTCGTCGTCGGAGAGGAGATCGGGCTTCGCGAGCCATTGGAGGCCCTCTTCCGGCATGCAGTACGTACACCGGAGATTGCACTTGTCGGTGAGCGAGACCCGCAGATCGGTGGCTACCCGGCCGTAGGTGTCGATGAGCACTGTGAGCCCCCTTCCCTCGTGGTGCGCCTGGTCCCTCTGGCCGTACGTGTGGACGGTGGCCGCCGTGGTGCGCGGCGCGTCCGGTCTTTCGAGCCTACGGCAGTCCTGTGACAACGACGGGGGCCGTTTGCCACGAGGAGCGGCGTGGCCGCGTCGTAGGACTCTACGACGCGGCCACGCCAAAGGCTCTCGCTTCGGTGGAGAACGATCAGTGCGCTCCGGTGCCGGTGAGCGACTTGACCTCCAGCTCCGCGTACTTCTTGACGTCCGGCTCCTCCTTGGAGAGGAGCGATCCCAGCCAGCCGAGCAGGAAGCCCAGCGGGATGGAGATCAGACCGGGGTTCTCCAGCGGGAAGAAGGCGAAGTCCACGCCCGGGAACATCGAGCTGGGCTTGCTGGAGACGACCGGTGAGAACAGCACCAGCAGGACGGACGAGGCGAGACCGCCGTAGATCGACCAGAGCGCGCCCGCCGTCGTGAACCTCTTCCAGAAGAGGCTGTAGAGGAGCGTCGGCAGGTTGGCGGATGCGGCGACCGCGAAGGCGAGGGCCACCAGGCCGGCGACGTTCAGGTCGCGGGCGAGGGCGCCGAGGGCGATGGAGACGACGCCGATGGCGACGGTCGCGTAGCGCGCCGCGCGGACCTCCTCCTTCTCGGTGGCCTTGCCCCGGCGGATGACGTTGGCGTAGATGTCGTGCGCGAACGACGACGAGGACGCCAGGGTCAGACCGGCCACGACCGCGAGGATGGTGGCGAAGGCGACCGCGGAGATGACGGCGAGCAGGATGGCGCCGCCGGTGGAGTCCCCGCCGCCGCCGATCTCCATGGCGAGCAGTGGCGCCGCCGTGTTGCCCGCCGCGTTGGAACTGGTGATCTCCTCCGGGGTGAGCAGCGCCGCGGCGCCGAAGCCCAGGGCGATGGTCATCAGGTAGAAGCCGCCGATGATGCCGATGGCCCAGTTGACGGACTTACGGGCCGCCTTGGCCGTGGGCACCGTGTAGAAGCGGATCAGGATGTGCGGCAGACCGGCGGTGCCGAGGACGAGCGCGATGCCCAGGGAGATGAAGTCGAGCTTCGAGGTCTCCGTGAGGCCGTACTTGAGTCCCGGCTCCAGGAAGGCCGAGCCCTTGCCGCTGTTGGAGGCGGCGGTGCCGAGCAGGTCGGAGACGTTGAAGTTGAACTTCAGCAGCACCAGGAAGGTGATGAGCAGGGTGCCCGCGATGAGCAGGACGGCCTTGACCATCTGGACCCAGGTGGTGCCCTTCATGCCGCCGATGGTCACGTACACGATCATCAGGATGCCGACCAGGGCGACGATCAGGACCTTGCCCGCGTCGCTGGTGATGCCGAGCAGCAGCGAGACGAGCACACCCGCGCCGGCCATCTGGGCGAGCAGGTAGAAGATCGAGACGACGATGGTGGAGGCGCCCGCCGCCGTACGGACGGGGCGCTGGCGCATCCGGTAGGCGAGGACGTCGCCCATGGTGTAGCGGCCGGAGTTGCGCAGCGGTTCGGCGACCAGCAGCAGCGCGACGAGCCAGGCGACGAGGAAGCCGATGGAGTAGAGGAAACCGTCGTATCCGAACAGGGCGATGGCGCCCGCGATACCGAGGAAGGAAGCGGCGGACATGTAGTCGCCGGAGACCGCGAGTCCGTTCTGGAAGGCGGTGAACTGCCGCCCGCCCGCGTAGAAGTCGGCGGCGCTCTTGGTCTGCCGGCCGGCCCACACGGTGATGACGAGGGTCGCGACGACGAACAGCGCGAAGAGCGTGATGATCAGCGGCCGGTGCTCGCTGGCGTCGGTGTTGGCGGCCAGCTGGATTCCGGCCGCCTCGATCGGCTGAAGGGTCGGGCTCACAGGTCGGCCTCCATACGGGACTTGATCGCCGCGCCCTTGGGGTCGAGCTTCTGCGATGCGAACTTCGCGTAGAACCAAGCGATGAGGAAGGTGGTGACGAACTGACCGAGGCCGAAGACGAAGGCGACGTTGATGTTGCCGAAGAGCTTGGTGCCCATGAAGCCGCCGGCGTAGTTGGACAGCAGGACGTAGAGCAGGTACCAGGCGATGAAGGCGACGGTCAGGGGGAAGGCGAAGGAGCGGTACGTACGGCGTAGTTCGCCGAATTCGGCGCTCTCCTGGACCTCGACGAACTGTGCTGTCGTGGGCTGGGCGGGCATGCTGGGATCCGAATCGCCCTTGGGCGGCGGCGGTCCATCGGTAGCCACGGAATCTCCTCGTGACGCGGGTGCGGTAGGGGTGCTCGGGGAGGTAGTCACAGGGGGTGATGCTGCTCCACCCCCTGACAACGGCACGGAGAGCACGCCGAAGTGGTTCAACACCAGCGCTTTTCTGACCGAAATCATTGATGAGCAGGGATGATCAGCGATAGCTTCGCTCGTCATGTACCCGTCCATGCGCAGCGTGCGCAGGGGCGGCCTCACGGATGATGTGGAGAACCCATGGCTCATCTGAGATCCAGACGGCGGCGCGGACTGGTCCTGCCTGTCGGTCTGGCGCTCATCGCCTCGCTCGGCTTCCTGCCGGCCGGGTCCGCCTCGGCGGCGCCGGTCGACGTTCCGGCCGCCGTCTCGGCGGACGGCCCGAAGCTGTCGTACGTCGTGAACACCAACGGCGGGCACTCCACCGTCAAGTCGGTGAAGAAGGCCATCGCCAAGGCCGGCGGGACGATCACGATCGCCTATGACCAGATAGGTGTCATCGTCGTCCACTCGCAGAACCCGGAGTTCGGCAAGACAATCCGCAAGGTCCGGGGCGTGGCTTCGGCGGGCGCCACCCGCACGAAGCCGATGGCGGCCCAGACCACCACGGACATCGACGCCGAACAGCCGCTGTCCGCCAAGGAGGCGAAGGCCGCCACGGCGAAGGCGTCCGACGACCAGGACGCGCTTGAGCCGCTTCAGTGGGACCTGCCGGCCATCAAGGCCGACAAGGCGCACAAGAAGTCGCTCGGCAGCAGCAAGGTCACGGTCGGCGTGATCGACACGGGTGTCGACGACACCCACCCCGACCTCGCGCCGAACTTCGACCGCCGCGCCTCGGTCAGCTGTGTGGGCGGTACGCCCGACACGGCGGACGGTGCCTGGCGTCCCGGCCCCGGGGAGAGTGACCACGGCACGCACGTCGCGGGCACGATCGCCGCGGCCAAGAACGGTACCGGTGTCACCGGTGTCGCTCCGGGCGTGAAGGTCTCCGGCATCAAGGTGTCGCAGCCCGACGGCTTCTTCTACACCGAGGCGGTCGTCTGCGGCTTCGTCTGGGCCGCGGAGCACGGCGTCGACGTGACGAACAACAGCTATTACACCGACCCGTGGCTGTTCAACTGCGAGGACGACCCGGACCAGAAGGCTCTGGCCGACGCCGTCACGCGGGCCACCCGGTACGCCGAGGGCAAGGGCATCGTGAATGTCGCCGCCGCCGGCAACTCGGACATGGATCTGGCCGCCGACGAACTCACCGACGGCTCCAGCCCGAACGACACCACTCCGGGTGACCGTGTGATCGACCCGGACGAGTGCCTGGACATCCCGTCGCAGGTGTCGGGTGTCGTCACGGTCTCCGCGACCGGTGCGAAGAACCTGAAGGCGTCGTACTCCAACTACGGTCTCGGGGTCGTCGACGTCGCCGCTCCCGGCGGTGACCTGACGGCGTACCAGACGCCGGAGGCGCCCGCCGTCAACGGTCTGATCCTGAGCACGCTGCCCGGTGGTGGCTTCGGCTACAAGGGCGGCACGTCGATGGCGTCCCCGCACGCGGCGGGTGTCGCGGCGCTGATCAAGTCGACCCACCCGTACGCCTCGCCGTGGCTGGTCAAGACGTTGCTGAACGTCCAGGCCGACGCGACGTCGTGCACCAACCCGTACGACATCGACGGTGACGGCACCGTCGACGCGGTGTGCGAGGGCGGCAAGCAGAAGAACGGCTTCTACGGAGCCGGCACGATCGACGCCCTGGACGCCGTCCGCCGGTAGCGGTGGACGCGTGAGTGGGTGAATGGGTGAGCGGGCCGTCCGACCGGGCGGCCCGCTCAGTCATGTACGGGCGGGGCGGGCCTCGGCGCGGGTACCGGGCCGGGGGACGGTGGTGGCCTTCAGGATCCCGGCCGTGAGCAGGATCTGCGCCGCGAGGTACGTGAGCATGATCCACAGATCGGCGGCCGGCGGCTGCGGCCGGTCGGCGACGCCGGTGGCGATGAGCGTGTCGGAGAGCAGGAAGAGCGCGCCGCCCGCGCCCGCGAGCGGGCCGAGGCCGCTCGCCCGGTAGGCCATGGCGGCCAGCAGCAGGCTGTACACGGCGACGGGGACGCGGAGTTCGGCCGGGAGGTCGGACCACAGCAGGGCGAGCGTCACGACGAGCACGAGGCCGTATCCGACCGCCAGGTCCGGGCGGGTGCGGCGGTGGGCGAACAGGACGAGGTAGCAGACGTGTCCGGCGGCGAAGCACCCCATGCCCGCGAGGAACGCCCCGTCGGCCGACGAGAGCAGGAACACGTCACCGCCCCAGCCGAGGAGCAGCGCGGCGACGAGCGGCCGTGGGCCGCCCCGGACGGCCACGTACGCGGCGAGCAGCGGCATCAGCAGGGGTTTGGCGAGGAGTTGACCGGTCCGCGCGTCGAGGGCGACGCTCACCAGTTCGCCGACGGCGGCGAGCGCGAAGGCGGCCAGGAGGGCCGCCCGGAGGGCGTGGCGGCCGTTCACTCGGGCTGCCAGCCGGGGCCCCGGAAGACCCGGCCCGCCTTCTCGCGCCAGTCGCGGGCCGCCCGTACGTCGCGTGCGATGGCGGCGTACTCGTGGGTGGCGACCCGCAGCGGGTTGTAGCTCTCTATGTTCTTCGTGAGCCCGAAGACGGGCCGCTCGGTCTCCGCCGCGAAGGAGCGGAAGAGGCGGTCCCAGACGATCAGGATCCCACCGAAGTTACGGTCCAGGTAGCCGCCTTGGGAGGCGTGGTGGACCCGGTGGTGGGAGGGCGTGTTCAGGACGTACTCGAAGGGGCGCGGCAGCTTGTCGATCCGCTCGGTGTGCACCCAGAACTGGTAGACGAGGTTCGCCGACGAGCAGAAGGCGAGGGCCGCGGGATGGGCGCCGAGGAGGATGAACGGGAGGTAGAAGGGCCAGACGGTGAGCGAGGTCCAGGGCTGGCGCAGCGCGGTGCTGAGGTTGAACTTGCGGCTGGAGTGGTGCACCACGTGGCAGGCCCACAGGATGCGTACGACGTGGTGGCCGCGGTGGGACCAGTAGTAGAAGAAGTCCTGCGCGAGCAGCATCAGCGGGATCGTCCACCACAGCACGGGGACGCGCAGGGGCGTCAGCTCGTACGCCGCCGTGTAGACGGCGACGACGGGGATCTTCCACAGGAGGTCGAAGCCGAGGCTGCCGAGGCCCATGGAGAGGCTGGTGGCGGTGTCCTTGCCCGAGTACCCGGCGGCGTCCTCGTCGGGGTGGAGTCGGCAACTCACCACCTCGACAAGGGTGAGCAGGACGAACGCGGGAATCGACCACAGCACGACATCGGGCAGGTTCGGCGGCATGTCAGCACGGTAGGGCCGGGTGCACGGCCCCCGCTAGATGTTGTTACTGACAAGTATGTAAGACATTCCGTCAGCGGCCGGTCGGCAGGACGACCTGATTCCCGCCGACCGGAGCGGTCCTGGCGCGGGCCGGCAGCCCGGCAAGGTCCCGGCAGAGCCCGCCGCGGCCTCGGCCGAGGCCGGGGGTCCGGTCGGCGACGGAGGTTTCGCGACGCTCCTGGGGGCGTGTTCCGGACGATCCGTCAGCGCCTTTGCCACGCGGGCGGCCCGACGGCCGGTCAGAGGCGCGTCACGGACTGTCAGTCGCGGCCCGTATTCTCTGTGACCATGCTCGACGACCCTGCGACTTCAGCGATGTGGCCGGCCGCGTACCCCCAGGGATACGCGGTCGTCGACGTGGAGACCACCGGACTCGCCCGCGACGACCGGATAGTGTCCGCGGCGGTGTACCGGCTGGACGCGCGGGGCGACGTCGAGGACCACTGGTACACGCTGGTCAACCCCGAGCGGGACCCCGGCCCGGTCTGGATCCACGGTCTGACGACCGCCGTGCTGGCGGGCGCGCCGCTGTTCCGGGAGGTGGCGCACGAGTTCTCGGAGCGGCTCGCGGACCGGGTGCTCGTCGCGCACAACGCGGCCTTCGACTGGTCGATGATCTCGCGGGAGTACGCGCGTGCGCGGGCGACCGTGCCCACGCGTCAGCGGCTGTGCACCATCGCGCTCGCCAGGGAGCTCCGACTGCCCCTGCCCAACCACAAGTTGGCCACGCTCGCCGAGCACTTCGGCGTCACCCAGCAGCGCGCGCACCACGCGCTGGACGACGCGCGGGTCCTCGCGGAGGCGTTCCGGCCGAGCCTGCACGCGGCGGCGCGCGACGGGGTGCGGCTGCCGCTGCTCGAATGCCGGCCGCTCACGGAGTGGTCGGACAGCCCGGTGACGCCGCTGATCGGCCATCAGCCGACGCACCGTCCGGGGACCTGGCGGCCGTCGCGCCGGCTGCCGGCCTGCCCGTATCCGAATCCCGGGCGGTACGAGAGCGACAAACCCCTCGCGCAGGGGATGCGGGTGGCCTTCTCGGGTGACACGTCGGTCGACCGCGAGCTGCTGGAGGACCGGGCCGTCGAGGCGGGGCTGCATGTCGCCACCAGCGTCTCGCGGAAGACGAGCCTGCTCGTGACGAACGATCCGGGGTCGGCGACGTCGAAGACGGTGAAGGCGGCGGAGTACGGCACACCGGTCGTCGACGAGGCGGCGTTCACGCATCTGCTGCGCGACGTGGCGCCTTCCCCCGTGGCCCGGCCCGCGTCGGTGCGCCCGTCGGACGGGTGATTGCGCCGCGACTCGCCCGCCACCCGCTCGCACAGCGCCGCGCCGCGTCCCAACCTGTGGCGCATGGCACGTTGCGAAGTCTGCGGAAACGAGTACGGCATGTCCTTCGAGGTGCACGCGCAGGGAGCGGTGCATGTCTTCGACTGCTTCTCCTGCGCCATCCACCGCATGGCGCCCGTCTGTGAACACTGCCGGGTCCAGATCATCGGCCAGGGTGTCGAGGTCGACGGACAGTGGTTCTGCGGTGCCCACTGCGCCCGCGCGGAGGGGAAGGTGGGCATCGTCGACCGGGTGTGAGGTCCGGAGAGGGTGGGCGGGCGCCGACCGGGCGGGGCGGACCCGCTGCCGAGGGCGCCCGGCCCGCCGGGTACCGTCGAAGGCGTGTACCGCTTCCTCCTGTCGCGGCAGTGGGTGATCCTCACCCTGCTCGCCCTCGTCCTCATCCCCGTGATGATCGAACTGGGCTTCTGGCAGCTGCACCGGCACGAACACCGGGTGGCGCAGAACGCCCTGATCGCGAACAACCTCAAGGCGAAGCCGGTCCCGGTCACCGAGCTGACCTCCCCCGGCCACACCGTGCCGCGCGCCGACTTCTGGCGGCAGGTCGAGGCCACCGGCAGGTACGACACGGCGCACGAGGTCGTCGTACGCCGCCGGACCAACGTCGACGAGACCGTCGGCTTCCACGTCCTGACCCCGCTCGTCCTCGACGACGGCCGCGCGGTCCTCGTCAACCGGGGCTGGATCCCCTTCGGGGACGACCAGCGGTCCTTCCCCGACATCCCGGCGGCGCCGAAGGGCGAGGTCACCGTCGTCGGCCGTCTCAAGGCCGACGAGACGACGGCCACCAGCGGCATCAAGGAACTGAGCGACCTCCCGGACCGCCAGGTCATGCTGATCAACAGTGAGCGGCAGGCCCGCTCTCTGGGCCGCACCGTCCTCGGCGGCTACATCGAACAGACCTCCCCCGCGGCGCCCGGCGGCAGCCCGGAGCAGATCCCGAAGCCCGACTCCAGCTCCATCGGCGCGCACATGGCGTACGCCGTGCAGTGGTGGCTGTTCACCGCCGGCGTGCCCGTCGGCTGGATCATTCTCGTACGGCGCGAAACCCGCGACCGCGCGGCGACCGCCGCCCGGGGCGCCCCCGAGCGCGAGACCGCGGCCGCATAACGCGCCTGTCCTGCGGGAACAGGGCAGAAGTGACCCAACGCATCGAGGACTACGCCCTCATCGGCGACTTGCAGACCGCGGCTCTCGTCGGACTGAACGGTTCCATCGACTGGTTGTGCCTGCCACGCTTCGACTCGGCCGCCTGCTTCGCGTCCCTGCTGGGCAACAAGGAGAACGGCCACTGGTTGCTCGCGCCCCGGGGCGCGAGCCGCGCCACCGGCCGCCGGTACGTGGGCGATTCGCTGGTGCTGGAGACTCTCTGGGAGACCAGGGGCGGCACGGTGAAGGTCACCGACTTCATGCCGCAGCGCGACATCGCACCGGACGTCGTACGGATCGTGGAGGGCGTCAGCGGCTCGGTGGAGATGAACGCCACCCTGCGGCTGCGCTTCGACTACGGCTCGATCGTGCCGTGGGTGCGCAGGACCGACGGCCAGCGCGTCGCCGTCGCCGGGCCCGACTCGGTCTGGCTGCGGAGCGTCTCGCGGGCGCGGCCCGTCGGCGGTGAACCGCCCCCGAACGAGAAGCCGTCGGTGAAGACATGGGGGCAGGAGTTCAGCACCTGCTCGTCGTTCACCGTCGGCGCCGGGGAGCAGGTCGCGTTCGTCCTCACCTGGCACCCGTCGCACCTGAAGCGCCCCGACCTGATCGACCCGTTCGACGCGCTGGAGCACAGCAAGGCGGACTGGGAGGAGTGGGCGGCGCTCTGTACGTACAAGGGGCCGCACCGCGAGGCGGTCCTGCGCTCCCTGCTCACCCTGAAGGCGCTCACCTACGCCCCGACCGGCGGCATCGTGGCGGCCCCCACGACCTCGCTCCCCGAGGAACTCGGCGGCGTACGGAACTGGGACTACCGCTACTGCTGGCTGCGCGACTCCGCCCTCGTCCTCGGCGCCCTGCTCTCCGCGGGCTACGTCGACGAGGCCGAGTCCTGGCGCGACTGGCTGCTGCGCGCGGTCGCCGGGGACCCCTCCGACCTCCAGATCATGTACGGCGTCGGCGGCGAACGGCGGCTCCCCGAGACGGAGTTGCCATGGCTGAGCGGTTACGCGGGCGCGAGCCCGGTCCGGATCGGGAACGAGGCGGTCGAACAGCTCCAGCTCGACGTGTACGGCGAGGTCATCGACTCCCTGCATGTGGCACGGGGCCTCGGCGTCACCGGTCAGCCGCACGCCTGGGACCTCCAGCTCGCCCTGCTGGGCTTCCTGGAGTCGAAGTGGCGCGAGCCGGACGAGGGGCTGTGGGAGGTGCGCGGGCCCCGGCGGCACTTCACGCACTCCAAGGTGATGGCGTGGGTCGCCGCCGACCGCGCGGTGAAGACGCTGGAGGCCGATCCGTCGCTGCGCGGCGATGTGAACCGGTGGCGCACGATGCGCGACGAGGTGCACCGGGAGGTGTGCGAGAAGGGCTACGACCCGGTCCGTAACACCTTCACGCAGGCGTACGGCTCCGAGGAACTGGACGCGGCGACGCTCCTGATCCCCCGCTACGGCTTTCTGCCGCCGGACGATCCGCGGGTCGTGGGCACGGTCGACGCGGTACGGGCGGAGCTGGGCCCGGAGGGCCTGGTCCGCCGCTACAGCACGGAGGGGACGGCGGTCGACGGACTGCCGGGCGGGGAAGGAACGTTTCTCGTCTGCTCGTTCTGGCTGGCGGACGCCCTGCTGATGACGGGCCGCAGGAAGGAGGCGACGGAACTCTTCGAGCGGCTTCTCGCCCTGCGCAGCGACGTCGGTCTGCTCGCCGAGGAGTACGACCCGGCGATCGGCCGGCAACTGGGCAACTTCCCGCAGGCGTTCAGTCATATCGGTCTCGTGGGGACGGCCCTCGCCCTGGCGGCGGACGAGGAGGCAGGATAGGGGCCATGGATCTTGGGCTGAAGGACCGTGTCTACGTCGTCACCGGCGCGTCCCGGGGGCTGGGGCGCGCGTCCGCCGAGGCGCTGGCGGCGGACGGCGCGAAGGTGGTGGTCACCGGGCGCGACGAGAAGTCCGTCACCGAGGCGGCGGACTCGATCGGTCCGAACGCGTTCGGCGTCGCCGCGGACAACGCCGATCCCGGTGTCGCGGAGCGTCTGCTCGCCGTGGCACGGGAGCGGTTCGGCGGCTTCGACGGGATCCTGATCAGCGTCGGCGGCCCACCGCCGGGACTGGCGCTGGACACGACGGACGAGCAGTGGCGGTCGGCGTTCGACTCGGTCTTCCTGGGCGCGGTACGGCTGGCGCGTACGGCGGCGGCGGAGCTGGGCGACGGCGGGGTCATCGGCCTCGTCCTGTCCGGCTCGGTCTACGAACCGATCCGCGGCCTCACGATCTCCAACGGCCTGCGGCCGGGCCTGGCGGGTTTCGCGAAGTCACTCGCCGACGAGGTCGGTCCGCGCGGTGTCCGCGTGGTCGGGCTGCTACCGGCCCGAATAGACACCGATCGCGTCCGCGAGCTGGACGCGCTGTCCGCCGACCCGTCGGCGGCCCGTGCGTCGCACGAGTCCCGCATCCCGCTGCGCCGCTACGGCACACCGGAGGAGTTCGGCCGCACGGCGGCGTTCATGCTCTCGCCGGCGGCGTCCTATCTGACGGGCCTGATGCTCCCCGTCGACGGCGGCACACGTCACGGCTACTGACGGCCACGCCCAGCCCGCCCGGCGTCTGAGGGCACGACCGAAGGCCGCACGGGGTCCAGGGCCTGTCTC
>NZ_JBHUZM010000184.1:0-13035 GCF_042667665.1 Streptomyces sp. NPDC057307
GGGCCCCTCGACGCGCCCAGGAAAAAGAGGTGCTATGCCCCCTGAGAACCCCCGCCCCACCGACAACCTCGATGACGACGACTACCCGGCCTACACCATGGGCCGCGCCGCCGACCTGCTCGGCACCACCCCCGCCTTCCTCCGCGCCCTCGGCGAGAACCGGCTCATCACCCCGCTGCGCTCGGACGGCGGCCACCGCCGCTACTCCCGCTACCAGTTGCGTATCGCCGCCCGCGCCCGCGAACTCGTCGACAGCGGCACCCAGATCGAAGCCGCCTGTCGCATCATCATCCTCGAGGACCAGCTCGAAGAGGCCCTGCGCATCAACGAACAGCAGCGCAAGCACGTCAGTAGCGATCCCGGCTAGGACTCCTCGGCCGTCGTCGTCCAGGGCTGCTCCGCCCAGATGGTCTTGCCCGCGGAGGATCGGCGGGTGCCCCACTTGTGGGTGATCTGGGAGACGATGAAGAGGCCGCGGCCGCCTTCGTCGGTCACTCTGGCGTGCCGGAGGTCGGGGGTCACGGGGCTGGAGTCGGCGACCTCGACGGTCAGGGACTGGTCGAGGATGAGGCGCAGCGTGATGGGCGGTGTGCCGTAGCGCACGGCGTTGGTGACCAGTTCGCTCACCAGCAGGCCCGCGGAGTCGACGCTGTCCTCGGAGACGGGGTGGGCGAGCCCGGTCAGCCAGCGCCGGGTCAGTCGGCGGGCCTCGGAGGCGGCCCGGTCCTCCGCGGGAAGATCCCACACCGCGGTGGTGTCGGGCGACAGTTGGTGGGTGCGGGCCAGCAGCGCGGTGCCCGTGTGGCGGGGGCTGACCGCCAGGCGGGTGAACAGACCGTCCGCCAGGTCCTGGGCCGAGTCGTACACGGCGAGGAGCCGGTTGACGACCTCCGTACTGAGCACCTCGTCCAGCTCGTCACCGGCGAGGATGAGGGTGGACCCGCTCTCCAGGGTCCGGCCGGCCATCGCGAACGGCGAGGTGTCGGGTGCGCCCAGGCGGGGGCCGACGGGGGCGTCGATCCGGTCCATCCGGCCGTCCGGGCCGATCACCCGCGGCCCGCGCTGTCCGGCACACGCGACGAGGCAGGTCTTTGTCACCGGGTCGTAGAGGGCGAAGGTGCAACTGGCGGTCAGGGCGGGGGCGTTGGGGTTCGTGCCGGTCCGGTCCTCCGACAGTCTGGTCACGACGTCGCCGAGCCGCGCGAGCAGTTCGTCCGGCTGGAGTTCGAGGTCAGCCAGGGCACGCAGCGCGGTGCGCAGATGTCCCATGGTGGCGAGGGCGTGGGGTCCGGCGCCGTCGACCTCGCCCACGGCCAGGGCGCACCGGGCCCCTGACAGCGGGGTGACATCGAACCAGGTGCGGCTCTCCGAGCTGGGTGAGAGCGCGACGTACGCGGTGTCGATGCCCAGTTGTGGGCTGGGCCGCTTGGGCAGGAGCTTGCGGTGCACCGTGGAGGCCAGGGCGCGGTCGTGGGCGGCGCGCCGGGCGTTGTCCAGACAGAGAGCCGCGTGCGTGGTGGCGTCCTCCACGGCCCGCAGGTCGGCCTTGGCGAAGTGTTCGGAGTCACCGCACCGTACGAGGCGCAGCAGTCCCAGCACCCGGCCCCGGACGGTCAGCGGGGCCACGATCATGGTGTGGGCGCGCGCCTGGCGAAGCGCCGTGGCCCTCGACGGGGAGTCGGTGAGGCCGCCGCCGTCGGCGTCCGTCTGTACGAGCACCGGTCGTTGTTCGCGCAGCGCCCTGTTGAACGCGGGTTCCTCGCCGACCGGGCTGACCTCGCCGATGCCGTCGTCGGGGTCGGCCGGCCCGCTCGTACGGAACGCCGCACGCCGTAGCAGCAGCTTCTCGGTGTCCACGGGCCTCAGTGGCGGGTAGTCGCCGCCGGCGACCTGCTCGGTGAGGGCGACGAGAGCGATGTCGGCGAAGCCCGGTACCAGCGCGTCGGCGAGGTCCTGGCAGTTCTCCATCACCTGGAGGGAGCGGCCGACGCCTTCGCGGACGCGCGCGACTGCGGCGGCCCGCTCGCGGCCGCGTTCCCGGCGGGAGACGTCCAGGAGGGTCAGCGCCAGTCCGATCGGCTCCCCCTGCGGCCGGCACAGACGGAAGCCGGAGACGGAGTAGTACTGCCGCCGGCGGGGTCCGACCGTGGTGAAGGCCGTGACCAGCCGCGAGAACTCCGGTGTCCCGTTCTCCAGCACCTCGCGGGCGGCCGCGAGGTCCCGTTCCGGGTGCTCCAGGGCGTACGCCTCGTCCAGGCGCTTGCCGAGGAGTTCGTCGGGCGAGCGGCCGTACATCGCCCTGGCCGCCGCACTGACCCGTACCAGCCGCATCTCCCGGTCGAGGACGATCAGGCCCAGCTGCGATTCGGCGAACAGCGCGCGTACCAGCGCGCCCTCCATGTCGGGCTCCGCGCCGTCGGCGTCGTACGCGTAGACCTCCCACCCCTCTGCGCCCGGCCGGGGCACCACGCGCAGCGAGACACCGGATCCGGCGACCGCCTCCGCGGCCCCACGGCCCAGCACGCCGTCCGCCGGACGGCCGAACAGACGGGCGGCGCCATCGCTCCATGACATCACCCGTCCGGCCTCGTCCACGGTGAACAGCGGCTCCCGCGTCCGTCCCATCGATGCCTGCCGATCTCGCGTCCGACCGTGTCCGGCTTCCACGCCGGGGCTTGTCCGTCGCTTCACATCATCGCCGCGAACGGGTCGTCCGTCCTGTTCGGCGGCCCGCGGTCCGCCGACCGGCTCAGCGGCCCCGACCGGTGGACCGGCCGGTGCTCACCCGGTGCTCGGTCGGCTGTCGGTCGGTGTGCTCACTCGAAGAACTTGAGGCTGTGGCCGACGGTGCTGGTCGGGCCGGGGACGTTCGCCCTCCGGTATGTGGTGTTGCCCCACCAGACGGCGGTGCCCGTGTACCAGTAGCGGTTGGACCACGAGTACGGCGTGCCCTTGGCGACCGCGTGGAACATGGTCGGGAACCGGTTGCCGGACGGCGGGCCGGCGGCGACGTCGCCGCGTGGCAGGACGAACGTGTGGTGGCCGGGCCCGTCGACATTGAGCGTCGGGTCCCAGCCCGCCATCATGGTCGCGGCGTGCGAGCCGAACAGACAGCCGTTGCTCTTGTACCAGTCCCATACGTACGTCGGGTCGCCACCGGCCCTCAGCCGCAGGTCGGCGATGCAGTACTGGTCGCTCCAACTGCCGTTCGCGGAGTACACGATGTGCAACTGTCCGCTGGGGTCGACGATCGGCTGGGGTGCCTCGTTGATGTACGGGTTGCCCACGACCCGCTCCCACGGCTCGCGCGGCTGCGAGACCACGTAACGGCCGCCGGTGGTCGTGGTGGGGCTGCTCATCCGGGCGATGTAGAGGTTCTGCTCGACGTTGGTGTCACCGGCCCAGCCGGACCACACGAACCAGCGCTGGCCGCCGAAGGTGAACGGCACCCCGTCGATGGCCCACTTGTCGTCCGGCAGGGCGACCTTGGTGGCGGCGGAGTAGCCCGTGTCCGGGCTGGCCGAGCTGATGTGGTACGTCCGGTGGGCCGCACCGGTGCCGGCGGCGAAGTAGATGCGGTACTGGCCGTCGTGGTGCACGATCTCCGGCGCCCAGACCTCGCCGAGGTTGCCGGTGTCCCGCCACACCTGGTGCTTGGGCGCGGTGGCGACGTCCTCCAGAGTGGACGCCGACCGCACCGCGATGCCGCCGTCCACGGACTTGGCGGAGACATAGAGATCGCCGACCTTGATGACGCTCGGGTCGGCGCCGCCGACGAGGGGGCGGCCGCGCGTGGACGACCGGTCGTCCGTCACCGCGGTGGCGGCTTCCGCGGGTCCGGCGGTGGTCACCTGCCCGAAGGCGAGTGTGCCGACGAGTCCGAGGGAAACCAGGCCGGCGAGCCATCGCGCAGGGGACATCGGTTTCCTCCTGGTCATGTCCACGACAGAGAGCGCTCTCAATAGTCGCCACGCGGTGAGTGGCCGTCAATAGACGGGTGACCCTGGGCCCTTCGTCGGGGTCACCCGACCAGACGCAGCCACGCCGCCGCGAGTGCGGCGTGGCCGGCCGGTGTCGGGTGGACGCCGTCCGCGGCCCAGTACTCCGGCCCGGTCGTCGCGGCGAGTTCGGCGAACATGCCGTCGGCGGCGAGCAGATACGCGCCGTACTTGCGGGCGAGTTCGCGTACGGCCTGGATCTTCGGGTCCAGATCGGTCCGCCACGCCCGCCGGACCTCTTCGTCGAGGATGGTGTCGCCGACCTCGACACTGCCGCGAATCGGCAGGAGGAACGGCTCGACGAGGATCAGATCGGTGCCCGCCTCGGCGAGGGGCGCGAGCAGACGGTCGTAACCCGCCGCGTACTCCTCCGTGGGGATCACGTGGCCGTCCGGGTCGTACGTGTGCCAGCCGACGTCATTCATGCCGACGAGGATCGACACCACCTCCGGTCGGGCGTCGAGCACGTCCTTCTGCCAACGGGCTTCCAGGTCGAGCACCTTGTCCGCCGCGTTCCCGGAGTTCAGCCAGGTCACGGCGCGGTCCGGGTGCCGGAGTCCCCACTCGCCCGCGACGCGCAGCGGGTAGCCGAACCCCAGACCCTCCTCGCTCTCCAGCCGTTGGCCGTCGGTGATCGAATCGCCGGTGAACATCACGGTGCTGCCCGGTCGAAGGGTGATTGTCATGTGCGCTCCTGCGAATCGGTTGAGGGTTGAGGGTTGAGGGTCTGAACTGTCGTATCGGTTAGGTACGTTGGCCTTCGAGCGGCCGGTGGTCCCGCTCCGGACCGCCGAACCACTGGCCGGTGGCCCGTCCGAACGCCTCCCGATCGGGGACGCGATCACCTGCCCAGACGACCGTGCCGTCGGGCCGGACAAGTACGGCACCCAGCCCGAGGTCGTTTCTCGCCCGACCGGCCACATACCGCACGCGGCTCTCCCAGCCCGTCGCCGGACCACGCAGGGATCGGTCGACGCTGAAATCGAGCGCGACACCCCGTCCGTCGCGCATCAGCTCGCCGAGACGAGTGCCGTCCTCCAGACGGAAGTCCGGCGCGTCGCGGCCGACGAGCGGGTGTTCGCCGCCGAGGTCGTAACGGTTCGAGGAGCCCGAAGTCCTCTTGTACACGTACGTCGTTCCGTCAGACGTCCCGAGCACGTCGCGTACGAGTGACTGGAGCGCCCGGGCCTGCGGGCCGGGCTTCATGACCGCCGACTGGGCTCGTGTCCAGTCGAGTGTCCGCGCACCGATCGGACGGCGCTCGCGGGTGTACGTGTCGAGAAGCCCGTCAGGGGCGTGCCCGTGCACGGTCGCCGCGAGTTTCCACCCCAGGTTGACGGCGTCGCCGATACCGGTGTTGAGTCCCTGCGCGCCGAGAGGGGAGTGGATGTGCGCGGCATCGCCCGCGAGCAGAACGCGTCCCTGCCGGTAGGTCGTCGTCTGCTTCGCCCGGTCGGTGAAGGTCGAGACGAGCTGGATGCCGGTCAGCGTCACATCGGTGCCGGACACGTGGCGCAGTACCGTCTGGAGATGGTCGCGAGTCGGCTGCCGCGACCGGTCGAACGCGCCGCCGTCGAAATCCATCATGCCGATATGACCCGGCGTGGGCATCCGGAGGTACATGCCCGTCGGCGTCAGATTGAAGCCCGGGTTCAGTTTCTCGGGGTCGGCGACGGTGGCGAGCATGATGTAGCCGGTGAACTGCGGCTCGGTGCCGACGAAGTCGAAGCCCGTGAGCCCGCGCACCGTACTGCGGCCGCCGTCGCAGCCGACGAGCCAGCGCGCCGCGTACTCGTGCTCGCCGGCTCGCGCGACCACGCTCTCACCGTCCTGTGCGACGGCCGAGACCGTGACGCCGCGTCTGATGTCGACGCCGAGCTTGGCCGCCCGCTCGGACAGCACCGTCTCGATCGCTTCGAGGTTCGTCAGCACGCTCTCCGTCGCCGGGCCGGGAAGCCGGAACGGCAGGGCGGCGACATCGATCCTGGCCGCGTCGAGGATCATGCCGGCGAAGTGGCTCACGCTGCGAGGCGGCGCCGGGGCATCGTCCGTGTCGAAGTTCGCATCGGTGTGCGCGCCGACGTGCGGGCCGGGGTTCGTGTCGGGGTTCGCGCTGCCGTTCGCGCCGGAGTTCGCGCCCGGATCGTCGTCGGCGCCCGACGCCGTCAGCAGTTCGCGCAGCATCCCGCGGCGGTGGAACGCCTCGGCCGACGCGGCGGACAGGCCCCGCATCCCGAGCGGGTCCGCCTTCCACGGTGAGCCGAGTTCCGGCTCCCGTTCGAGCACCAGGACGGAGCAGCCCGCGAGGCCGAGCTCGCAGGCGAGGAAAAGGCCGACCGGGCCGGCGCCCACAATCAGTACGTCATGCACGAGAACTTCCCTTCCGTAAATCTGTTCTCCGAAGCACCCGAAGACTGACGCGGGCCGCTCACACGGGGCACACACGGAGCTGACATGGGGGCGCACACGGCTCGGCACTCCCGTCAGCGACGCGTGTCGGCGCCCCGATTTGGGACTCGGGGGCACGCGCGCGAAGATCGTGGGATGGACGGGACCGGGGATACGCGGCTTCGCATCACGCTGCTCGGCGCCTTCCAGGCGTCTCGTGGTGAGGCGGCCCTGTCCGTTCCGGGTGCCCGGTCGCAGGGTCTGGTCGTACGGCTGGCGCTCGCCGGCGGGCGCCAGGTCGAGCGGGACGTCCTGGTCGACGCGATCTGGGCCGAGAACCCGCCGGCCGGCCCCGCCCACGCCCTGCAGGCGCTCGTCTCGCGGCTGCGCCGGACCCTCGGTTCGGCCAACGACATCGTGCAGGTCGCGGGTGGTTACCGGCTGGCCGTGGACGCCGCCGACGTGGACGCGCTGCGGTTCGAGCAGCTCGCCGCCACCGGCCGCGACCGCCTGCGCGCCGGCGACCCGGGCGGCGCGGCGGCCGTGCTCGGCGAGGCCGTGGCGCTGTGGGGCGACCCGGTCGGCGCCGAGCCCGCGGTCGTCGCCGCGGTGGCGCCCGCCGCCGCGACCCGGCTGGCCCACACCTCGGTCGAGGCCGTCGCCGACCTCGCCGAGGCCGAGCTGGCGCTGGGCCGTGCGGGCGCTGCCGCCGCCCGCCTGACCGCCCTGCTCGCCGAGCACCCCGTCCACGAGCGCGCCGCCGCGCTGCTCATGGACGCGCTCGCCGCCCAGGGGCGCCAGGCCGACGCCCTCGCCCTCTACGAGCGGGTCCGCGAAGCCCTGGCCGACGCCCTCGGCGCCGATCCGGGTGCCGCCCTGCGCGAGCGCCACCTGGGCCTGCTGCGTGCCGAGCGGCCCTCCCCCGCCGCCGGCGCGGACGGCGCGCGGACCGGGCCGAGCAACCTGCCCGCGCCGCTGACCAGCTTCATCGGCCGCGACGACGACCTCGCCCGGATCGACACGCTGCTCGCCGCCGGACGCCTGGTCACCGTGCTCGGTCCCGGCGGCGCCGGCAAGACGCGGCTCGCCGTCGAGGCCGCCCGCCGCCACCGGCACGAGTACCGCGACGGCGCCTGGATGATCGACCTGGCCTCGGTCACCGAGCCGGCCGAGGTCGGCGCGGCGCTGCTGGCCGCGATCGGGCTGCGCGGCTCGGCGCTGTTCGACGCCCCGGCCGGGCCGCGCGGCGGCCCGGCCGACGAACTGGACGTGCTGGCCGACCAGTTGGGCGGCCGGGAGAGCCTGCTCGTGGTGGACAACTGCGAGCACCTGATCGACGCCGTGGCGCACCTGGTGTCGGCGCTGCTGGCCCGCTGCGCCGGGCTGCGGGTGCTGGCCACCAGCCGGGAGCCGCTGGCGGTCGACGGGGAGGCGCTGGTCCCGCTCGGTCCGCTCCCCCTGCCGGAGCCGGACGCGAATGTCGAGCGGGCCCGCCGTACGGCGTCGGTGCGCCTGTTCGCCGAGCGGGCGGCGGCCGTACGGCCCGGATTCGACGTCGACGGGCAGAATCTCGGCGAGGTGCTGCGCGTCGTCCGCGACCTGGACGGCATGCCGCTCGCGCTCGAACTGGCCGCCGCCCGGCTGCGTACGCTCTCGCTGACCGACCTGGCCGCCGGGCTGTCCGACCGGTTCCGGCTGCTCGACACCGGCAGCCGGACGGCCTTCCCACGGCACCGCACGCTGCGGGGGGTCATCGCCTGGAGCTGGGACCTGCTCGACACGGACGCGCGTACGGTCGCGGAGCGGATCTCGGTCCTGCCCGGCGGTGTCACCCCCGCGTCGGCCACGGCGGTCTGCGCCGGCACCGAGGTGCCGGCCGGTGAGATCCGGGAGCTGCTGGCGGGGCTGGTCGACCGGTCGTTGCTGCAGCTCCTGCCGGACACCGGCCGGTACCGGATGCTGGAGACGATCCGGGAGTACGGCCTGGAGGGGCTGGCCGAGCACGGCGCGCCGACCGGCGTACGAAACCTGGCCGCCCGTCACTTCGCCGAGTTGGTCTCCCGCCACGGTCCGCTGCTGCGCGGCCCCGAACAGCTCGGCGCACTCCATGTGTTGCGCGCCGAGTACGACAACGTGCTCGCCGCCCTGCGCCACCTCTGCGACACCGGGGACGCCGACGGGGCGCTCGGGCTCGCGGTGAACCTGGCCTGGTACTGGCAGATGCTCGGCCTGCACTCGGACGCGACGCACTGGCTCGGCGAGGTGGTCGCGCTGCCGGGCGGACAGCGGGGTGTGGAGCGCGACCTCGCCCGGGGAATGCTGCTGCTCAGCACCGCCGCCACCCAGAACGCGCCGGTTGCCGAGTCGGTCGACGAGCGGCGTGAGGAGGCGCGGGCGCTCACCGGCCGGCTGCTGAGCCATCAGGCGCCGGCGAGCTTCGACGGCGCGCTGACCACGCTCAGGCTGGCCTCCCTGGAGAAGACCGAGACGTCGGCGGCGTTCGTCGGGCGGCTGGTCGACGGCCCGGACGTGTGGCTGGCCGGGCTGGCGCACCTGCTCCGGGCCGAGTTCGCCGAGAACGAGGGCCACCTCGACAAGGGCCGGGACGACGTGACCGCCGCCCTGGACTGCTTCGCGCGGGCGGGCGACCGCTGGGGCCTGGCCACGGCGCTGCCGCTGCGGGCGCTGCTGCGGCAGTACGACGGCGACATCGACGGCGCGCTGGCCGACCTGAACGAGGCCAAGCGGCTGGCCCGCGAGTTCGGGTCGCTCAGCCTCGGCGACGAGATCTTCATCGACCTGCGTCTGATCGATCTGCGGGTACGGCTCGGCGAGACCGCGCGGGCGGCCACGATGATCGCCGCGACCCGGGAGCGGGCGCTGCGCTCGTCGTCGCCCGAGATGGCGATTCTGCTCGACGCGCGGGAGGCCGGCCTGCGGGTACGGATCGGTGACCTGGACCGGGCGCGCGAGCTGCTCGGGTCGGCCGAGGCCGGGCTGTCCGAGCGGTTCCCGTACGGCGGCGACCACGGGCAGGCGCTGGTCGCCACGGTGCGGGCGGAGCTGTGTCTGGCGCTCGGCGACGGGCCGGGCGCCGAGGAGGCGTTGGGCCGGGCGTACGCGGCGGCGGTCGACAGCAACGACATGCCGATCGTGGCGACGGTGGCGGTGACCGTGGCCGACCTCGCCGCGCGGTACGGGCGGTTCCGTGACGTGGCCGTCATGCTCGGGGCGGCGGCACGTCTGCGGGGCGCCCACGACCGTACCGACCCTCAGGTCAGCGCGTTGAGCGGCCGCGGCCGGGCCGCGCTCGGCGACGAGCGTTTCGCCGAGGCGTACGAGATCGGCCGGCGGCTGGCCGCGCCGGCGGCGCTGACCCGGGCCGATCCGGCCCGGCTGCACGGCGCGGCGCCGCCCGCGCCGGACGGCGCCGCACCTCCCGAACGGGGCGGCGCTCAGGCGCGGGGGGCATGATCCCGCGTCACGGCAGCAACGAGCGTGTAAGCCAGACCACTTCACCGCTGTCGTCCGTGGACACGTGATCCCGCTCGAACCCGAGCTTCTCAAGGACACGCAACGACGGTGTGTTCCACGCGCCCACGGTCGACCAGAGCCGTTCCCGCCCGGTCGCGACAGCGGCGTCGAGCACCGCGCCGGCCGCCTCGGTGGCGTAGCCACGCCCGTGCGCGCGCTGGAACAACTCGTATGCGATCTCGGGCTCCTCCAGGGTGGAGCGGCCGATGATCAACCCGCAGTAGCCGATGAAGTCTCCTTCCTCACGGCGCTGGACGGGCAGTAGGGCGATTCCCGTCTCCGCCGTCGCGGCGAGCAGCTTCCCGATGGACGTCCGGGCGTACTCGACCGTGGGCCTGCCGTTGCCGCGTTCGGAGAGGAGGGCGCTGAACTCGGCGGCGTCCGACTCGGCCCACGGCCGCAGTGTCAGCCGCCGGGTCTCAAGGTGGTACGACATCGTCTCGTACGTAGGCATACCTCTACTCTGCCGCACGGGTCGTCACGAACCGCGCAGGGAGTATCAGCCGTGTGGGGGACGCCCGGGGCCTCTGATGTGGGTCTCGCCCGTCCCACACCGGCGAAGTACCGTGTGCGCATGGCTTCAACAGGCCGAAGACGGGGGGCGCAACGATGACGAACGGGGTTCGCGCGCAGCAACGGGAGCAGACGCGGCACACGTTGCTGCGGGAGAGCCGGCGGCTCTTCTCGAAGCTGGGTTACGCCTCGGTGGGTCTGTCGGAGATCGTCGGGGCCGCCGGAGTGACCAAAGGCGCGTTGTACCACCACTTCCCCAGCAAGGCCGAACTGTTCCGGGCCGTACTGGAGCAGGTGCAGCAGGAGGTCGCCGCGCTCGTCGCGGCGGAGGCGGATGTCCAGGTGGACGCCTGGGACCAGTTCACCTACGGCTGCCAGGCGTTCCTCAGCGCGTCCACCGACCCCGCGATCCAGCGCATCATGCTCGTCGACGGGCCGGCGGTGCTCGGGTGGCGGGACTGGCGAGCGATGAACGAGGCCACCTCCGGCCGGCATCTGGCGCAGGCTCTCACCGTTCTGATCCACCAGGGCACCATCCCGGCGCAGCCGGTCACGCCGCTCGCCCATCTGCTGTCGGGGGCCATGAACGAGGCGGCGTTGTGGCTGGCGACGTCGGAGGACTCCGCCGATCTCGACGATGCCCGGCAGGCGTTGGCGCGGATGCTGAAGGCGCTGCGGGCCAACTGATCGCTGGCCGGTCGGGCAGCCGTACGAGGTTGGGGGCCGGGCACGGCGCGACGTCCCCTCGGTCAGGCCGGGGCCGGTGCGACGACGTCGATCCGGACCCCGTTGGGGTCGGTGATGACGAGGTGTCTCCGGTCCGGGCGCGCTGTCGCCCCGAGTGCGGCGATCCGGTCCCACTCGTCCGACGTGTCGTCCACCGCGAGGGTGAGCCGCACCGCGCGGGCCGGCCGGAGCAGCGCCTCCGGCAGTGCCGGGTGGGAGTGGTCGAGCAGGGCCAGCTCGTGCTGTCGCCCGCCGGGGCGGCTGAGACCGGCGTACCACTGGGTCGTGAACGTGGCGGTGAAGCCGAACAGTCTGTGGTAGAAGCCGCGGGACTCCCCCAGCCGCGAGGTGCAGATCACCGGGCAGAAGCTGGTCAGCATAGGGCGCCATCTCCACTCACGTACCAACGGTATGCGAATCGAACCTAATTGCATACCGTTGGCATGTCAACTTGGGCCCCTCTCCTCCAACGAGCCGACGGGGCCCAGGACATGGCCGTACGCCGACCAGTTCAACTCCTCAAGGCCGGTGGGCGTCCGCACCCACCGCGGGACGGCCAGCGCCGCGGCGTGCGTGGGGTCCTTGGGGCCGTAGGACAGGTTGACGACGCGCAGGCCGGCGGGCCGCTTCTCCTCCTCCGCTCCCAGGTAGTCGCGGTCCAGCCCCCGGCCGAGCCCGGTCCCCAGGGCCTTGAGGTACGCCTCCTTGCGCGTCCACAACCGGCAGAATTCCAGGGGGAGTTCGGTCCGGGAGACTCGGAGCAGTTCCGCACGTTCGCGCGGATGCAGCCGCGCCAGGCACAGTTCGACCGTCCGACGGCCGGGCAGCCGCTCCACGTCGACCCCGACGAGCACGTCGGCGACCCCGACGAGCGTGCCGCCGGCGCAGTGGGAGAGGGAGAAGTGCAGGCCGCCAGGGCCGTCGAGAAGAACCGGCCGGCCGTTGGGCCCGCCGCAGTGCGCGCACCGGTCACGGCCGAACCGAAGGTCGCGGGGGTGGACACCCAGCCGGTCGGCCAGCAGCAGCCGCAGCCCCACGTGCGCCGCGAGATACCTCAGCCGGTCGCGCCGGTGGGTGAAGGACACCGCCCTGGCCCGCTCCCGCGCGTCGAGCAGCGAGAGCGAGAGGTCCTCCCGCCACGGGGGCTCCTGCCGCAGCGCCCATACGCGGACCTCGCCCGCCGGACGCATCGCCGATGCCATGTCGACCTGCCTTCGATCCGGCGGACGTGACGTGGGGGCGGACACCTCGTTGAGACAGGACGACCGCGACGACCGTGCACTCGCCCCAGAACGGTGCTGTGATGACGCCCTCCGCCCTGACCGGCTTCTATCCCGTGCTCTGCACCGAGCGGCTCAGTGAGTCGGTGGCGTTCTACCGCACGCTGTTCGGATTCGAGACGACCTACACGAGCGACTGGTACGTCAGCTTGCGGCTGCCCGAGCCGCCGCACTACGAGCTGGCTCTCGTCGCCGCCGGGCACGAGACCGTGCCGACGGCCTACCGGCGGCCGGCCCAGGGGCTGCTCCTCAACTTCGAGGTGGCCGACGTCGACGCCGAGTACGCGCGGCTGGTGACGGGCGCCGGCCTGAGGGTCGAACTCCCCCTGCGCAGCGAGGCGTTCGGCCAGCGGCACTTCATCGTCGCCGCCCCCGACGGCGTACTGATCGACATCATCACGCCCGTCGCTCCCACGGAGGCGTACGCGGACGCCTACCAGGATCCCTCGGGCACCTAAGCTCTGTCCCGGTCCTGTCCTGGTCCTTCCGGAGTGTGCGGCCCGCGTCGCGTGACGGCGGGCGCCCGCCCGCCGGACCACACGCGGGGGGGGGCCCCACCCCGAGGAGGGAGGGCCAGGGGCCGACACCGAACCCGA
>NZ_JBHUZM010000185.1:0-13026 GCF_042667665.1 Streptomyces sp. NPDC057307
ACTGCGCCGCCACTTCACCCCCAGGGTAGGCGGCCCCCGGGAAAAGTCCCGCCGCACTTTCCGCCCCCTGCCCACGGCGCCCGTGGGGGGGTACGGCGACGGCGCACCGCGCTGTGTGCGCGGTCCGCCGGTGGTGCGTCAGTGCACGGGGCTCCTGGGGCTCAGCCGGCCATCACCCCCGAGCGCCGGTGGTGGGGCTAGAGGATCGTGGCGCGGTAGACGCTCAGGGCCTCCGTGACGGGCTGGTAGAACGTGGTGCCGCCGGAGGAGCAGTTGCCGCTGCCGCCGGAGGTGAGGCCCAGCGCGGTGTTGCCGGAGAAGAGCGAGCCGCCGCTGTCACCGGGCTCGGCGCAGACGTTGGTCTGGATCATGCCGTAGACGATGCCGCTGGAACCGTAGTTGACCGTGGCGTTGAGGCCCGTGACCGAGCCGCCGCGCAGACCGGTGGTGCTGCCGCTGCGCTGCACGGACTGGCCCACGAACGCGTTGCCCGCCGACGTGATGTCACGGTACGTGCCGTTGTACAGGTAGACCCGGCCGTCCGCCGCCGACGGGTTCGAGTGGCGGATGATGCCGTAGTCGTTGGTCGGGAAGCTGGTACCGGTGCGCGTGCCTATGGACCAGCTGGCGCCGATGTTGGTGCAGTGACCGGCCGTCAGCGCGTGGGCCACACCGCCGACCGACACGTTGAAGCCGAGCGAACAGCGGCTGCCGCTCGTGGTGATGGCCTCGCCGCCGGCGATGAGCGGGCTGAACTTGCCGTTGGTGCGGTTGACGCTGAGGTCGGCCTTGGAGTCCGCCAGGGCGTCCTTGACCTCGGCCAGTTCGGCCTTCGACACGGTGCTGTCGATGGTCACGACGATCTTGCCGGTGCTGGCGTCGGTGTACCAGGCGGTGCCGGCCACGTCAGCTTCGAGTACGGCGGAGCTGGCGTCGGCGAGCTGCGAGGTGGACGCCTTGACCTCGGGGGCCGGGGCGGCGATGGCCGAGGGGGCCGCGAGCGCGACGGCGGTCACCAGACCGGACGCCACGGCGAGGAGCCGCGCGCGTCTGGACGGGCCGTTGAGGGGGGAGAAGCGCTTGAAGGTCACGAGATCCTCCGGAGTCATGGGGGATGGACAGCCCGTCGGGTGGAGCGGGCAGTCGGTGTGCGCAGGCCCCCGACCAGCGATCGCCGGGCGTGGACCTGTCAAGCTGCGCGGATCGAATCGTTGACGGCTACGGCTCCCGAGACAAGGCCGACTTCCGGACCACGGGCGGAGAATCGCTCTGAGCGCGGACGCCCCGCTCCGGAGCCCCGGCCGGGGCGCGTGCCCGCGCTCGGCGGAGCACATCGAGGCTGTGCTGCAAAGAGCCTGCGGGCTGCCGGACTTGTGCGATCCGTTTCGGAAACTCCCGTTGCGGGTTACGGATTTGAGCCTATTTGCAGTCTCTTTGCATTTGATTGCAACGGGTCGCATCGCGAACACAGACGGTTCGCCGCCCGGCCGGTCGCCTGATGCGGCTGGTACGTACTGCGCCCACCGGGGCTTCCGCGTCAGGCGGTACGGCTTCCGCGACTGGGGCATTTACCTGCCGTTCAAATGAATTGCCTACGTATTCGAGATGGCCGAATCTTTACCTCCGCCCCCAAAGCGCCGCCGCTCTTAGGCCCGAATACGTCCGGAGGCGCGCTCTTGCCGACGGCCGACGGGGTGTGCAGCGAAGACCTGGGGAGCGATCCGACGTCGGCCGCGCGTCGAGGCGCGAGCGCCGAGTCGCCCGGCGTCGGCACCGGCACCGGCACCGGCCGGAGAGCCGGGCCGGAGAGCCGCCGCTTCCCTGCGGCACACCAAAAAGCTTTTGTGCCTGCCTTCGTCCGGATGATGGGGTGGCGCGGTGACCAACCACGATGATGCGGCGGCTGTCCGAACGTTGACCCTGGCTTGGGTGACCGGGCAGCTGGAGGTCGGCGAACGGGTCGTCAGAGCCGAGGCGCTGCACGGCGGTATCACCGCCGAGATGCGACGGCTGACGATCGGCACGCGCGACGGAGCCACCCGTGACCTGGTGCTCCGGACCTTTGTCGACGTGGCGGACGCCGAGGACTCGCTGAACAGGGAGGCCGGCGCCCTGACCCTGCTCCCGGGGACCGGTGTGCCGGCACCTGGACTGGTCGCGTTCGATCCGACCGCCGCGCAGTGCGAGCATCCATCGCTCCTTATGACACACCTTTCGGGCCGGACGGTCCTCGAGGACGAGGGATTGGAGACGCGCGTCCCTCTGCTGGCCCGTCAGCTCGTGGCGATCCACGCGTTGCGGCCCCTCCAACGGCCCGGGAAGTACGTGGCGTTGACCACCGCCGACACCGTCGTGACGCCGAAGGGCGCCGACGCGGCGGCATGGGCCGCGGCGATCGACGTGATCCGAAAGCCCGCGCCACCCTGGCAAGGGCGGTTCCTGCACGGGGACTTCCACCCCGGCAACGTGCTGTTCGAGGTGCCGCCCGCAAGCCCGGCGGGTGCCCGGATCACCGGCGTCGTCGACTGGACGGCGACCTCCTGGGGCCCTGCGGACCTCGACGTCGCGCACTGCTCCACCGATCTCGCGCTGCTGCACGGCCCGGCGTGGGGTCTGCGGTTCGCCGAGGCGTACGAGGAGGCCGGCGGGGTGCTGGCCGCGACCGCGAGCGAGCGGCTGTACTGGCGGGTACGGGACGGGCTGGCGTTCTCGGAAGAGGTGCGGTTGGTGGCGCAGCCATGGCGGGAGGCGGGCAGGACAGAGCTGACGACGCGAGCCGTGGAGAAGCGGCTGGACGCCTACGTCACCGCCCTGATGGACACGCTCCGGTGAGCCTGCCCATGCCCGTCCCGGGGCGCCGGAATGGCGCGGTGGATCATCACTTCGTCGGCATCCCCGAGTTGACCGGCGTTCCCCGTGTCGCGGTCGTCATCGACGTCATGCGCGCCTTCACCGTGGCTGCCTGGGCCTTCTCACGTGGTGTCGAGAGGATCGTCCTGGCCTCGACGGGGAGCGAGGCACTCGCCTTGAAGGAGAGGCACCCGGGCTGGCTGGCTCTGAAGGACGGAGCGCCGGCGCCGGGCTTCGACGCGGTGAACTCACCCGGCTTGCTCAGATCACGCGACTTCGCCGGTCGCACGCTGGTGCAGAAGACGACGGCAGGCACCGTGGGCGCGCTGGCCGTCGCGAACGCGCCGCTGGTCCTGTGCGCGAGCTTCGTGGTGGCCGGCCCGACCGCGCGGTTCCTGCGGACCAAGGATTCGGGTCCGGTGACGTTCGTGGTCACCGGCGAGGCAGGCCGGGCCGACGAGGATCTGGCCTGCGCCGAATACATTGGCCAATGTATGACCGGAGGCGATGTCGAGTCGGCCCCGTATCTCCGTCGCGCGCGGACTTCCCGTGCGGCGGCGGACCTTGCCGGTGGGCTGCGGAGCGGATACCACCCGGATGATGTCGAACTCTGTCTGGAGATCGACAGGTTCCCCTTCGCGATGCTGGCTCGCCAGGAAGAGTCCCTGACGGTGCTCCGTCCCGTTGCGGTGCCCGACATCGCGCCGCCCGGTCTCCACCGACCCACTGCCCCCATGCCCCACTGGCAGAGCCGTGGGCCGTTCGGACGTCGGCGCGCAGCGGGTGCATAGGATCGCCGGCATGCCACTGCGACCTGTGCAGGTGAACATCAAGGCTCTTGACGACCTGGCGGTCGGCCGGTTCTGGGCGGAGGCGCTCGGCTGGAGCGCCTACAAACCCGGCGTGACCACCTACGTCGGACCCGCCGGCGGCCTCGTCTGGCCGGACGCGGTCGCCGTCGGCGTCAACGTCGTTCCCGTCCCGGAACCCAAGACGACCACCAAGAACCGTACGCACCTCGATCTCGCCACCACCTCCGGGGCCCATCAGGCGGAACTCGTCGCACGCCTCCGGGCCCTCGGTGCGACACCCACCGACGTGGGCCAGGGCGACGTGCCGTGGACCGTCCTCGCCGACCCCGAGGGCAACGAGTTCTGCGTACTGGAACCTCGGGAGGTCTATCTGGACACCGGCCCGATCGCCGCTCTGGTGGTCGACTGCGAGGACCCGCGGGCCATGGGCCGCTTCTGGGGCGAGGCGACGGACTGGGCCCTGCACGAGGCGACCGACGATCACGCGGTGCTGCGGTCCGCCAACGGGGTCGGCCCGTATCTCGAATTCCTCCGCACGCCCGGCGTGAAGACCGTGCCGGACCGTGTCCATCTCGACCTGCTGCCGTACCCCGGTGACGACAGAGCGGCGGAGGTGTCACGGCTGCGGGACCTCGGCGCCACCGACCTCGACCTCGGCCAGGGCGATGTCCCGTGGACGTGCCTGGCCGACCCGGAAGGCCACGAGTTCTGCGTCCTCGCCCCGTCGTCCTGACGCAGGGCATTGGTGAGCGACAGCCACGACAGAGTGTCGTGGCCGTCGTCGCCAACCTCGCGAGATCACTCGCCGCAAGGATCAGACGGCAGGCAGCACGGCGAGCGAGACCACACGCGCGTCGTTACGACCCCGGCCCCGGATCCGCAGAGCGACATAACGGGCCGTGCCCTTCGCGGCCAGCGTCGCGTCACGGCCCCTGGTGCGGAAGGTCCCGGCCGGTTCGTACGTCAGACCGTCCGTGCTGAACTCGGCCTCCGCCGACGGTGCCCGGCCTCCGGTCCAGTCGATCCGGAGCCCGCCGATCGCCGTCGGCGCCCCGAGATCGACCACCATGCGACCGCCGGCCCCCGGACTCCAGGATGTGTGCGGGTCACCGTCGACCACCGCCGCCGGGTCGGACATCCCGGCCGGGAGCGGCGCCGTCGGGAAGGTGACTCGGCCGAGCGCCAGGTCGGTGAGGGGGTACGCGGTGGTGCCGGGCACCTTCACCTGCTCGGTACGCCCGCGGCGCACGCTGACGTGCGTCGTGCGCCCGCCCACTGGCGTGACCAGCAGACGGCAGGAGGGCCCGGTGAACCGGAGCGTGGCCGCGTCGACGACCTCGACGCGCAGCCCGGCCGGAACGCGCCCGCCCGCACTCGGGCGCACGACGAAGCGAGCGGGCGTCACCTCCGCGCGGGCGGCGGGGAGATCGGCCCGGTATTCGGTGCCGTCGGCGGTCACCGTCTGCGTACCCGCGTACAACCGCACCGAGCGGGTGTCCTGCGGCACGGTCACGGTGGTGGTCACCGCGGCGGCCGACAGGTTGAACAGGCTGAGGTGCCCTCCGGCGGTGCTCGCGCGTACGTCGGGGTGGTCCGAGACGGGTGCCTCGCGTCCCGCCGCCGCCTTCACCTCGGACGGGTCACCGTTGACGTAACCCTCCACGACCACGGCCTCGGCCGGCCCGTCGGAGAGGATCAGCGTGTCACCGTAGACGGCGAGCGCGTTCTTCGCGCCCCGTACGACGAGGCCCGCTCGGCCGTCGACCGAGACCCAGCCGCCGGTGCTGGTGAGGTCGGCGTCCGGGTAGCGCGCCAGGTCCGTCCAGGTCTTTCCGTCGGCCGAGCCCTGGAGGCGGTACGCGCGACCGGCTGCGGACTCCCAGCGCAGGGTGACACGGTCGAACTCCCGCTCCTGTCCGAAGTCCACGGTGATCCAGCTGTCCGCCCGTGGACGGTCGGCGACGGAGACGGCCCAGCGCGTCGCGAGGTCGCCGTCGACGACCAGCGCCGCGCCCTTGCCCGTGTCGGAGGACGAGGCGGTCGCGGTCGCGCCCCGGGCGAGGTCGGCTCCCTCGGCGCCGTCGCGGACCTCGATCGCGTAGAGGGAGTAGCCGTACCTCGGGTCCGGACTTATCCCCTGCATCCGCAAGTGCCGGTAGGAAGCCTTGGTGATGGTGGTCTCGTCCGTGCGCCCGCCGGGCGTCGGAGGCACGGTGCCGCTGTCCTTGGCGGCGACGGTGGTCGCCCCCTCGGCGGCGGTGTACGTACGGCCGCCGTCAAGACCGGCGATACCCGGCATGGTGAAGTTGCGCACCTCGAAGTGGCCCTCGCCGGCGGAGACGCCGCTCGTCGCGTAGACGACGTCCCCGGAGGGAAGAGTGGTGAACCCCGCGAAGCCGGTGGGCAGCGTGAGCAGCGTGGCGGTGCCGTCGAAACCGTCACGGACTTCGCTGTACGTGGTGACGGAACGGGACGCGGGCTTGGCGGAGGTCGCGGGAAGGAACATGGGTGTGGACCCGCTGAGGGCGAACAGCCAGTCGTCGTGGGCGGGCTGCCAGGCGAACTTGACGAAGCCGGGCTTGCTGACAGCCGCTGCCCAGGCCGCCGGCGACTGATGCGCGACGAGGCCCGGTTCGCTGCCGAAGTCCCTTACGCCGCTGGCCCGTTCGAACAGTTCCCGCTCGGTGAGGGGACGTACGGCCTTGCCCTGTGCGGCCCGCCACTCGTGCAGCAGATAGCTGATGGCGATCTCGGCGCGGGCCTCCGGCTCGTACTTCGGTTCGCCGGAGAACTTGGTCAGTCGGTTGACCGGCGCGTACGCCTGGTAGGCGTCCAGGCGCTCGGCGAGCGCGGCCTCGGCGCGGGCGGCGGCCCGGTCCCCGAGTACTTGGGCGAGGAACGCGATGGGGATGACGTCACGTCCGTAGAGGTGCTCACGGTCGTTGACCATCGGCATCAGCGGCTCACCCGAGTCGCTCATCACCAGGAGGAGGGTTTCCCAGAGGAGACCGGCATTCGGCTGGGACGTGAGGACTTCGGGCATCGGCCGGCCGGCGGTGACGAAGTGGGCGGCGTTGCGTCCGGACGTCCGCCACAGCTCGGACTGGTAGTGCGGGCCGAACGAGCCGTGGTTCTCGACGATGAAGGTGTCGTAGAGGTTCTGCGCGGTGTTGTCGCTGACGGCAACGCCGTCGACCAGCGCCGGATTCACGCGGTCCGCGGCCGGCAGTCCGGCTTCGTTACGGCTCCACCGGCCGAAGGCGTCCTTCCACTGCCCGTACTTCGCGTTCTTGGGCGCCCAGGCAAGACCGGGGGCCAACGACTGCGCGTAGACGCCCATCTCCTCCAGCTTCGTGTCGCCCACGAATCCGCCGGTGAGACCGTGCGGCGTCCAGCCTCCCGACGCGGGGTCGTCACCCGTGCCGAGACCGGTGGTGAACTCGGCCTGCGCTTGCACGATCGTGTCGACGTTGTCGCGTGTGGCACTGTCCAGCCGGTCCCAGAGAAGGCGCGCCGCGAGGACGAAGTAGAGCTGGAAAGTGGTGTCGAAGAAGAGGGTGCGGCCCCATTCGGTGCCACCGGTGAGGCGGTTCGAGGCGGCGAAGTGCTTGATGGTGTCGACGGTGCGCTGGAGCAGGGTCTTCTCGTCGACGCCGGCTCGCTCGGCGTCGTACGTACCGCGGGTGAGCAGCAGCGCGTTGCCGAGGACGACGGCGAAACCGAAGTCCTTGGCGGTGTAGTACCCCTTGGCCGCGTCCCACTGGGTCTCGGACCAGCGGGTATGGGTGAGCAGTACCCGGTAGTAGGTGTCGGCGATGTCGTCGGGGGCGGCGGGGCGGCCGGTGACAGACCGGCCGTCGGCCACGGCCGATGACACGCCGAGGGACGAAGCCGTCGCCAATGCCACGGTCAGGCCCGTCAGTTGGGCGAATCGGCGCCTGCTCAGCTCGGCCGGGTGGTTGTTCACGCGGATACGCCTCCTGGTACGAAATCGAAGACAACGTTGTCAACGTCGCGCTCATTCTTCGTATCCGAAGTCGAAACCGTCAAGACCCTGAACGCGCGCATCGCTCCGGTGCGCACCGGCATCGCTTCCGGGGGCCCGCCGACCTGCACTTACCAGGCGGACGGACGTCCACACGATCCGCCTCCGCGCGCTCAGCCGGACGGCGTGACCGAGGGCCGTACGCCGAACCACTGCTCGGCGCCGTACTCCTCGAACCGTTTCACCTCGGTGAACCCCAACTTCGCCGCGAGCCGCATCGCGCGGTCGTTGGCGGTCCGGGTGAAGAGCACCACCGGCTCGCCGGGAAGCGCGTCGGCGAACCAGCCGAGTGCCCGATCATCGCGCCGTCGAGATCGACCACGAAGAGACCGGGGCGCCGCCCGGGTGCCTCAGGCACCGCACGCTCCAACTCGGCGCGCGGTCGACACCCACCGGTGAAGGCCCCCACCTCCGGCGACGCGAACAACTCGATGAACGCGGCGCGGTCGCGGGCCTCGGACTCCCGGAGCACGAGCCGTTCGGTCCCGATCGGGGCGGGCGGCCAGGCGACGGGCCCGAGTTCAGTCATGCCGGAAAACGTATCGGACGCCCACCGGGAGCCTCGGACGGCCGAAGGCAGTAACGGGCAGCGGCTTCCGACCGTCGCACGCGGTGTGCCGGTCATTGCTGCGACGGGACCAGGCGGTGTCCTGGCGATCATGAGCGAAGCCGGAAGTGGCTCAGGCCGCTCCCGCTGGGCCTGCGCCGGTCGTACCCGCCGGACGGCGCCAAGCCCCCCAACCCATGGGCCGTTCGTGCTCGTCCGCCATTGCGCGTACGAGCACGAACGGCCACCCGGCAGCGACTAGCGCGCCTCACGTCGAGCAGCTTCCCGAACCGCTCGGCGTCTTCCTCCGTAGCAGCTCAGCTCACGAGCGAGGGCGTCGTGGAGCGGCGTCGTCGGACGACATGGCTAGCACCACGGCGGGACCACCCCGTTCGCGTTCTCCACCCAGCGGGCGGCCACGTAGCCGCTGCCGTCCTTGAGCAGGTACCAGCGGGGGTTGCCTTCCACGGACTCGCCGTTGACCTTGCAGTCCAGGTTGATGATGGTGCCGTACGGGATGGAGCGGACGGGCGTGCCGCCCGTGTTCGGGTGCTTGCGCACGTTGAGCGACGGCTTGGCGATGACACGGCCCTTGGGGACGACGACCGCGGGGGCCTGGCCGGCCTCGGCGGTGACGATGGGGCCCGGGCCTGCCGGGTGGCCCGCGGCCACGGCGGGAACGGCCAGCGCCGTCCCTGCCAGTACGACCCCGGCGAGCAGGGAGGTGATCCGGTACCCGGTGTGCGGTGCGCGCATGATGGGTTCCTTCTTGTTCGGTGAGCCCCCGGGACCTCCCCGGCTGCAACCCCTTCATGGCACGGACCTGGCACGGCGAGGCGCCATCCCGTGCAGGACACGCCATTCCCACCCGAACGGCGGCACCGGCAAGGCGCCGACCGGTCGATCCTGGTATGCGTGCGCGGGGGCCCGGCGACGGATGCGTCGACCTTGTTCCCGGCCGGGTCGGCGATCAGATGTGGACGACATGGACGACGGGGCCCACATCACACGCGACAGGCGCACAGTCTGGGCAGTCGCTGACCTGCACATTTACGACTCCTCCCGCACTCCTGCGCCACCAACGAAGCAGAGTGACACCACTAATGACTCCCGATGGCACCATTCATGTGCCATGATGGCGATGTGGTTGACGCACCGGGCCCGCAGGGCAAGCGGTGCGCGTTTCTCGGAGTGAGTAATCAGGGGGTCGGATCATGGAGACAACACAGAGCCAACAGCAGGCGGCACCCGGCGCCTTCATAGCCTTCGCCCGCTTCGTGCTCTGCGGCGGCGGGGTGGGGATCGCCTCCAGCTTCGCCGTGGCGGCTCTCTCCTCCTCGATCCCCTGGGTCCTGGCCAACGCCGTGATCACCGCGGTCTCCACGCTCCTCGCCACCGAGTTGCACGCACGCTTCACCTTCGGCGCGGGCGGGCGCGCGACCTGGCGTCAGCATGCGCAGTCGGCCGGGTCTGCCGCAGCCGCGTACGCGGTGACCTGCCTGGCGATGTTCGTCCTGCAGCAGTTGGTCGCGGCGCCCGGTGCGGTAGTTGAGCAGGTCGTCTACCTCTCGGCCTCCGCACTCGCCGGTGTCGCGCGGTTCGCGGTGCTGCGCCTCGTGGTCTTCGCGCGGAATCGCTCGCAGGCCGTGGCGCCCGCCCGCAGCGCACCGCCCGTGCACTCGACCGTGGCCCCCGCCTCGGCCCCGGCCGACCCCTCGGCACTCTGCTACGCCGCCTGACTCTTCCACCGGGGGCGACGTGCCACTCCCAGAAGTGACCGACCGCCGAACGTGCCGTCGCATCGAATCCGGTCAATCGGCGATTGAATCAATTGAAAATTGAGAGGATGACCATCCTCTCCTCGCCGTCGATCCGCCAATTTCCCGAACCCCCTTCGGACGGCATACGAGTGGGGCGGACCGAAAAGTACCCGGTCCGCCCCACTCGGCCTGCAATGCTCCACGTCAGCGGGGGCGGTGGCCCTCGTAGTAGCCGCCGACCTGCTGGTGATATCCCGTGTCGCCGACATGCTTGTCCTTGTCGAACTCCGGGGAGCCCTTGATCTGGTCCTTGGTGAGATCGACGAAGACCGTGCGCGCGGCCTGGTCCACCGTGCGTACGACGCCGGCCGGCAGCAGAACGTGCTTGCCGAAGATCCAGACGCCCGTGTCGACCACGAGGTACGAGGAGCTGACGTCGTCGGAGTGCTTGTCGACCTTGCCGATGCTGCCGTCGGTCGCCTCGACCTTGTAGCCGATCAGGTCGGTGCCCGCGGTGTGGCCGGCGGTCGGCTGGTAACCCCAGATGTTGTCACTCATGAAACGTCTCCCTCACACATAGAAATGCTTTCCCAGCACTAAGAACTGACAGCTGGGCGGAATTCGCGCTCCGTCCGTTCAACGGCGAACGCTTTCCCTGACTCACCGCGTGCCCGACGATTCGGGCCTCACACACCCTGCCGCCCAAAATGAATTCCGGCGTCGGTCGCGACGGCCCGTCCCCACCGATCCCCACGTGCGCATTTCCGCAGGCGACAAGCCGAAAATTTCCCTGGGGCAACTGTTGGACCGGATGGATCTGATGAATCAGAGGCAATGTGGCGGCCGTCACAGCAGGTCGCGCGGACCCGATCCTCAACTCGGCGTTGTAGTCGACCAGATCACGCGTCACCTCCCAACGCTGTTCCGTCTCGGTGTGCCCTCTGGCTCGTCGAACGGGCTCCGGGCGAGGCCGTCAGGAGCGGTGGTCGGCCGTACCGGCAGCGTCAGGGTGCTCGCCCCCTCGTATACGAGACGCGGGTGGTGCTGCCGTCCGGGGACACGTCCGACAGGCGGGCGGCGACCGTGGCGACCGGTTCATTGACGGACAGCTCCAGCTCGACGGTGGCCGAGCCGAGGATCTCCACCGTCTCGGTGAGCCGTTCGGTGTCGAAGACCAAGGACCCGCCGTCCTCCTCGTTCGGTGACGGCCAACTCGGCTCGGCCACCCGGCGTCCGGGCCGCTCCTCGTACGACGTGGAGGGCGGCACACTCTCCTGCATCCACGTCCGGAGCATGGGGCCGTCCATGACGCCGTTGTCCTCGCCCTTGAGCCAGTGGTCCCACCAGCGCACGACCTCCTGGAGGTAGCCGATGGCGGGGCCGGGTTCGCCCAGGTGCCACGGGTCCTCTTCCGTCGGTTGCGGGGTGCACTCCGTGTACCCCGGTGCCGACGCTCAACCAGAGGTGCCCTGCGGGCGCATAGGCCGACGGGCTTCCCTGCCAGGTGAGTTGGGAAGGATCGGAACGTGGCCCGCTCCGAGGACCAACCGCTCGTCACCGATGACCGTGGCAACACCCTGCTCTTCTTCACGCGGGGAGACGAGGCGGCGCCGCCGACGGATGCGCCGCTGCCGGCGGCGCTGGTCGCTCTCTGGCGAGCCGACCGGGTCCTCATGGTCTTCGACCGGTACCGCCAGTCCTGGGAACTTCCCGGCGGGCGCGTCGAGCGGGGCGAATCACCTCGTCAGGCGGCCGTGCGTGAGCTGTGGGAGGAGAGCGGGCAGGAGCCCGACGAACCTCTGCGGTTCGTCGGCTATGCGCGATGCGTACTGGCGCCCGACCAACGAGCCGAATACCTGGCGGTGTTCGCAGGTCACTGTGGTGAGGCCCGCGCCTTCCGGGCCAACGAGGAGACCACAGCCATTGACTGGTGGGACCTTCTGGAAGCTCTCCCCGGACGGACGCAGCCCCTGGACGCCTGTCTCGCCGAGCTCACGCGCCCGCCCCGACGCTGAGACGGGGCGGGGGCTCGTGGCCGCGTGTCAGCACGGGAGGACGGCGTGGATGGTTTTTCCCCGGCCGGGGCCGGGGGTGATGGTCACGTTGCTGGCGAGGCGCCGGATCATGTGCCAGCCGAAGCCTCCGGTGCCGCCGTCGAGGTCCGGGGTCCGCTCGCGCGGAGTAAGTGGACTGGGGTCGCTGACGGCGACGTGTACGGCGCCCGGGTCGGCGGTGAGTTCCAGGGTGTAGCGGCCGCCGCCGTGGCGAAGTGCGTTGGTGGCGAGTTCGGACACCACGAGGGCCAGGATGTCGGCACTGGTGGTGTCGGGGGCGGGTCGGAGGCCGTTGACGAACGCGCGGGCCACGTCTCGGGCCCGGGAGACGCCGGCCGGGTTGTCGTCCGCGATCACAAGACTCGCCGGAGCCGCTACAGCGGTCGTGGTGCCGTTCATGCGCTTCACCCACCTGTTTCCGGTTGCTGCGCTGAAGTGGGCTTGTGCCCGGTCCATCAGCCTTCACACACTCCTCGGAGAAGCTTTCCCGTGCATTCGGGTGACAGGACACCGCCCTCCTGCCACGACAGAAAATCTGTCGTGGCAGGAGTAGACATCTGACTTTCCGTGGGGCTAACGTTCTTCTCGTAGCCAGACAGCGAAAAGGGCACGGCAGACACGAACTGCCGTGCATGCAGGTCAAGCAGGTTGTGGAACGGCAGTGGAGTGGCGGGGCCGGAATCGGTGGGTCCCACGACTGGCTGCCGGGCCGTGCGGCCCGAGGGGCCGCAAGCAGTCCCGCAGGAACCAGCAGTACGACCCGAAGGAAGTGAGGAGTAGACACCGTCAGGATCGCCCGGGCGGGCAGCACGACGCTCGGGTACCGCAGGCCCCAGAACGGAAGGTGGTCCCCGGTCACGCATACGCGATCCCCGCAGCCCCGCCACATCCCCCGGGCGGCAAGCGGAAAACGAAGGCCGACGCACACGGTCGGCAGATGGTGTTGAAACCCCGGGCC
>NZ_JBHUZM010000186.1:0-12930 GCF_042667665.1 Streptomyces sp. NPDC057307
GACGCTTCCTTTGTACTCACCCTCTCGGGCTTTCCTCCGGGCTTCCCTTCGGTTCTTGCTGTCCTGCGTTTCCGACTCTATCAGAACCTTTCGGCACCTGATTCCCAGTCGACGGGGGCCGCTTTCAGTTATCCGCTTTCGCGTTTCCCTTTCGGCGTGTCCACTACGTTAACCGATTCCCCGGGCGACTCATAATCGAGCCGAGAAGTTCGAATTTCGGCATGCCGAAATAGAACCCGTCAGGGTCACATCGTAGGTAGTGGGTGGCCGCTCCGGGCTGCTGAAGAGCAAGACCCGTTCAAAGCGGCTCGGACTACATTAGGGCCCCCGACCCGGCGCGTCAAGTTGCCCGGCGGCGGGGAGTGTGTGCCCGGTACGGGCTCACCGTGGGGTCGCCGTCGATCCAGTAGCGCCAGGGGTGCGGGGCGCCGTCGCCGCCCACTCCCGTGCGGGGGCCGTTGCGTACCTGGTCAGTTGGAGGTGGTGTGCCCGTGAGTATCGACAGGGGCGCGTCGTCGTCGGAGCAGACGTCCGTGCCGTTCAGGGCGCGGTCGACGGACAGGCCGGTGGCCAACCGGGCGGGGCCTTTGGCCAGTTCCTTGTCGTTGCGGGCCGAGAGGCGTCGTTTCCGTACCTGCTCCGCCCCCTCCAGGACCTCGCCGGCGCGCAGCAGTACACCGCTCGCCCGGCCCACCGGGCCGCACACCAGGTTGAGGCAGTGCCACATCCCGTACGTGAAGTAGACGTACGCGTGGCCGGGCGGGCCGAACATCACGTCGTTGCGGGGCGTACGGCCGCGGAAGGCGTGGGAGCCGGGGTCGATGTCGCCGGCGTACGCCTCCACCTCCGTGAGGCGGAGTTCTATCGTTCCTTGCGCCGTGCGGCGCAGGAGAGTTCGGCCCAGCAGGTCCGGGGCGACTTCCAGCACGGGCCGGTTGAAGAAGTCGCGGGGCAGCGGCGTACGGTCGGGGCGCTCGATCATGTCGTCCGAGCGTAGCGGGGGAACCGCCCGCGGTCGTGACGCGTATGTAGAGGTCAGGATCTAGGAGGAGTGACTATGGGCTTCAAGAGGCTGCTCGCGAGCATGGGCGCCGGCGGTGCGTCCGTCGAGACCGAGCTGACCGAGCAGAACGTCGTGCCGGGCGGAGTCGTCCAGGGCGAGGTGCGCATTCAGGGCGGGTCGGTCGACCAGCAGATCGAGGGGCTCTCCGTCGGTCTCCAGGCGCGCGTCGAGGTCGAGGGCGGTGACCAGGAGGTCAAGCAGGACCTGGAGTTCGTCAAGCAGCGTCTTGGTGGTGCCTTCGAGGTGAAGGCCGGCGCGGTGCACGTCGTGCCCTTCGGCCTGGAGATCCCGTGGGAGACGCCGGTGACGAGCATCGCCGGTCAGCAGCTGCACGGCATGAACATCGGTGTGACGACGGAGCTGGAGATCGCCCGCGCGTTGGACTCCGGCGACCTGGACCCGATCAACGTCCACCCGCTGCCGGCGCAGCAGGCCATCCTGGACGCCTTCATCAGCCTGGACTTCCGCTTCAAGAGCGCGGACATGGAGCGTGGACACATCCGTGGGACGCGTCAGCGTCTGCCGTTCTACCAGGAGATCGAGTTCGTCCCGCCGCAGCGGTACCGCGGGCTGAACCAGGTCGAGCTGACGTTCGTCGCCGACGACCGCGAGATGGACGTCATCCTGGAGATGGACAAGAAGCCGGGCCTCTTCAGTGAGGGCAGCGACTCGTTCCGCGCGTTCAAGGTGGGTCTCACCGACTTCCAGGGAACCGACTGGGCCGCCTACCTCAACCAGTGGATCGCCGACGTCGGCGGACGTCGTAACTGGGCCTGACGTCTGTCCGGCCATAGTCTCGGCTTCGGAAGGCCGCCGGGTCCCGCGAGGCCCGGCGGCGCGTAGCCGAATCCGGAGGTTCAGTAGTGACCGAGGCGAAGAGGGCTCCACTCCCTCATGACTTCCACCCGTCGGTGCCGTCCTTCACCGTGGTGAGCGATGACATCGCGCCCGGTGCGGTCTTGAAGGACGCCCAGGTCTTCGCGGCGGGGAACACCTCACCGCACCTGCGGTGGGAGGGGTTTCCCGCGGAGACCAAGAGCTTTGCCGTGACGTGCTTCGACCCCGACGCGCCGACCGGCAGCGGTTTCTGGCACTGGGTGCTGTTCGACATCCCGGCGTCGGTCACCGAGCTGCCGACGGGCGCGGGTTCCGGCTCGTTCGAGGGGCTGCCGAAGGGCGCCGTGCACGCGCGTAACGACTACGGGTCGAAGGACTTCGGGGGTGCCGCTCCCCCGGCGGGTGATCCCGCGCACCGTTATGTGTTCACCGTGTACGCGGTGGACAGCGACACGCTGGGGCCGGATTCGGACGCCTCACCCGCCTTTGTCGGCTTCAATCTGCGGTTCCACACGCTCGCGCGTGCGCAACTGATCGGTGAGTACGCGGCTCCCGCGGAGAGCTGACCGTTCAGCTGTTGTTTGCCCTGCCCTGGTCTTGGAGAGATCAGAGCAGGGCATTTTTTCGTTGCGGGGGTTATTGGGGTCGTCCCCGGAACTCGGATCGGCGGATATTGCGTTGTCCATCTTGGCGCGCCCGGCCAAAGTTGATCCCAGCCCGCCGTACGGCGGGGCGGCACACGGGAGGTGGGCGGGATGCGGGACACGCTGGTACTGAATGCGAGCTTCGAGCCGCTGTCGACGGTGACACTCAACCGCGCGGTGGTGCTGGTCCTTCAGGACAAGGCCGTCGTCGAGCAGTCCCACCCGGCTCTGCGGGTGCGCGCGGCCGCGGTGGATCTCCCGGTGCCCCGGGTGATCAGGCTCTGCAGGTATGTACGGGTGCCCTTCCGAAGACAGGCGCCGTGGTCGAGACGTGGAGTGCTGATACGCGACCAGCACCGGTGCGCGTACTGCGGTCGGCGCGCGACGACCGTGGACCATGTGGTGCCGCGGTCGCGTGGCGGTGCGGACAGCTGGATCAATACGGTCGCCTCGTGTGCCGAGGACAATCACCGCAAGGCCGACCGGACGCCGGAGCAGGCGGGAATGCCGTTGCTGTACGAGCCGTTCGTGCCGTCGCCGGCCGACGCGATGCTGTTGGCGCTGCGGGCCGGTGAGCGGTCGGCGCTGCCGCAGTGGCTGGCGGGGGTCAGTACCGCCGCGTAGGCGTTGAGGCGCTTCCCTGTTGTCGCCGGACAGCCCGTCTCCGTACGTCGGAGGCGGGCTTTCGCTTGTGCGGACCGGTCGGCGCGGCACCGGTCAGCGCGGCATCGGTCAGCGCGTGACCAGTTGGACGACGGCCACCGTACCGACGACCACGATCGTCGCGCGCATCACCGCGGGTGACAGCCGCCGGCCGACCTTCGCGCCCAACTGGCCGCCGATCGCGGAGCCCACGGCGATGAGCACGACGGCCGTCCAGTCGAACTCGGCCACGAAGAGGAAGAAGATCGCGGCGATGGTGTTCACGATGGCGGCGAGGACGTTCTTGACGGCGTTGAGGCGCTGCGTCTCCTCGTCGATCAACATGCCCATGAGGGACATGTAGATGATCCCCTGGGCGGCCGTGAAGTAGCCGCCGTAGACGCTGGCGGCCAGGACGCCGCCGAAGAGGAGCGGTCCGCCGTCGGTCTTGGTGGCGACGCCTCGGCGCTCGCGGTGGCGCCGGACGGTCTTGGAGAGCCGGGGCTGGAGGATGACCAGGACGAGGGCGAGGCTGACCAGGATCGGCACGATCGTCTCGAAGGCCGTCGAGGGCAGTGAGACGAGCAGGATCGCTCCGCCGAGCCCGCCGCAGACGGAGGCGGTGCCCAGGCGCATGACGCGGTGGCGCTGTCCGGCGAGTTCCGCGCGGTAGCCGATGGCTCCGCTGACGGCGCCCGGTATCAGGCCGAGTGCGTTGGAGACGGTGGCGGTAACGGGTGGCAGGCCGGTCGCGAGCAGCACCGGGAAGGTGATCAACGTCCCTGATCCGACGATGGCGTTGATGGTGCCGGCGCAGGTGCCCGCCACGAACACGGCGAGCATCTCCCAGAAGGTCACGCGACACGTCCCTCGGTGATCGGTGGTGGTGGCACCGATCATGCCCGACGGTGGGCCGGCTCCCGTACGACGGGTGGGGCGTCTGGTGCGTCGTACGGGACCGTGACGTGCGGCTCAAGCCCTGTCCGGGCGGACGGGCCCAGTACCTGGGGCCTGGCGCCTAGTCGAGCGGCGGCTGCTGGCGACGGTCCTTGCCGGTGTTGAAGCCCGGTACGCCGGCGCCGAGGTTGTCGAACGCTCCGCTGAGTCCCTTGAGCGCGTCGCCGATCTCGCTGGGCACGATCCAGAGCTTGTTGGCGTCGCCCTCGGCGATCTTGGGGAGCATCTGGAGGTACTGGTACGCGAGCAGCTTCTGGTCGGGGTCTCCGGCGTGGATGGACTCGAAGACCGTACGGATCGCCTGGGCCTCGCCCTCGGCGCGCAGGGCGGCGGCCTTGGCCTCACCTTCGGCGCGCAGGATCGCGGACTGCTTCTCGCCCTCGGCGGTGAGGATCGCCGATTGGCGAATGCCCTCGGCGGTGAGGATCGCGGCGCGCTTGTCGCGGTCCGCGCGCATCTGCTTCTCCATCGAGTCCTGGATGGAGGTCGGCGGCTCGATGGCCTTGAGTTCGACGCGGTTGACGCGGATGCCCCACTTGCCGGTGGCTTCGTCGAGGACGCCGCGCAGGGCCGCGTTGATCTCCTCGCGTGAGGTGAGGGTCCGCTCCAGGTCCATGCCACCGATGATGTTGCGCAGTGTGGTGACGGTGAGCTGTTCGATCGCCTGGATGTAGCTGGCGACTTCGTACGTCGCGGCGCGGGCGTCGGTGACCTGGTAGTAGATGACCGTGTCGATGTTGACGACCAGGTTGTCCTGGGTGATCACCGGCTGGGGCGGGAAGGGGACGACCTGTTCACGGAGGTCGATGCGGTTGCGGATCGAGTCGATGAACGGGACCACGATGTTCAGGCCCGCGTTGAGCGTGCGGGTGTAGCGCCCGAAGCGCTCCACGATGGCGGCGCTCGCCTGCGGGATGACCTGGATCGTCTTGATCAGGGCGATGAATACAAGCACCACCAGGATGACCAGGACGATGATGATTGATGGCATCGCGTTCCTACTGCCCTTCGCTGCCGGACTGGCGGACTGTCAGATGATCGAGTTTCGCAGAACACGCCTGTGTGTGCGGGGCGTTCGGCCTGGTTGTCTCACTTCGCTCGGCGTGCGCGGGCGCCCGGAGGGGCGTTCACATCACCACCGCGGTCGCGCCGTCGATGTCGGCGACGTCGACCTTCTCCCCCGGTTCAAAGGTCTGTTCGGCGTCGAGGGTGCGTGCCGACCAGATCTCTCCGGCGAGTTTGATCCGGCCGCCGCTGCCGTCGACCCGTTCGAGGACGACGGCCTGACGCCCCTTCAGGGCGTCGATTCCCGTGGCCAGTCGGGGAGTTCGGGCGCCTTGTCTGGCCGCCAGGGGCCGTACGACGGCGATGAGGGCGACCGAGACCGCCACGAAGACCAGGACCTGTGCCACGATTCCGCCGCCCAGCGCGGCGACGACGGCACCGGTCACCGCGCCCGCGGAGAACATCCCGAATTCGGGCATCGCCGTCAGGACAAGCGGAATTCCCAGTCCTACGGCCGCGATCAGCCACCACACCCATGCTTCGATTTCCACATCATCATGGTAGGTCGGCGGGTCCGGTCCGGACAGGGGGTGCGATCAGGTCATCGGCGGCGCGGGGGCGCTGTCGGGGTCACCGGGGCGGCCGAGGTCAGCGCAGCGGCAAACCGCGCGCCGACCAGCGCTCGTTGGCCTGTTCGACGACGAGCGGGAGACCGAAGCAGAGGGAGAGGTTACGGGACGTCAGCTCGGTCTCCATGGGGCCCGCGGCGAGAACCTTGCCCTGGCGGATCATGAGGACGTGCGTGAAGCCGGGGGCGATCTCCTCGACATGGTGGGTGACCATGATCATGGAGGGGGCGTACGGGTCCCTGGCGAGCCGGCCGAGGCGGCGTACGAGATCCTCGCGGCCGCCGAGGTCGAGACCGGCGGCGGGCTCGTCGAGGAGGAGCAGTTCGGGGTCGGTCATCATCGCGCGGGCGATCAGGGTGCGCTTGCGCTCGCCCTCGGAGAGGGTGCCGAACCTGCGGTCGAGGTACTCGGTCATGCCGAGCCGGTCGAGGAAGGCGCGGGCGCGCCGCTCGTCGACCTCGTCGTAGTTCTCGTGCCAGGTGGCGGTCATGCCGTACGCGGCGGTGAGGACCGTCTGGAGCACGGTCTGGCGCTTGGGCAGCTTCTCGGCCATGGCGACGCCCGCCATGCCGATACGGGGGCGGAGTTCGAAGACGTCCACCTTGCCGAGCTTGTCGCCGAGGATCCTCACCTTGCCGGTGGAGGGGAAGAGGTAGCTGGACGCGAGGTTGAGCAGGGTCGTCTTGCCGGCGCCGTTGGGGCCGAGAATCACCCAGCGTTCGCCTTCCTTGACGGACCAGGAGACATCGTCCACCAGAGCGCGTCCGTCGCGGACCACGGATACGTCCACCAGCTCCAGTACATCGCTCATGAGCGCGTTGTCTCCCCATGCAGTCTTGAGATCTGGCATGCGCCTGTGGGCGCAGCTCCACAGGGAAAACCTACGCCACCGGTCCGGCGGTCAACTCCTTAGGTCCGTTCCCTAGGCTGGGGCCATGCTTTCCGAACCTCGCTCAGGATTGTTGGCGGCCTGGGGAAATGCCCTCCTTGCCGGTTTCGTATCGCCGGACGACGCGGCTCTCGCGATCGTCGGGCCGGACGCGGTGCACCGGGTGGCGGGGCTGCCGGGTGAGGCGGGCCCGGTCGGGCTGACGCTGGCGCTCGGCCGGCTGCGCGCGCTGGGGGTGACCGGGTACCGGGTGGCGCTTCCGGCACCGGGTCATCCGCTGGGGCTCAGCGGGCCGCCGGAGTTCAACGCCCGCGCGCTGGAGGCCGAGGAGGCGGTGGTCGCCTCGGGGGCGCCGTACGGGCTGGTGCCCGAGGTGTCGGCGGTGGGGCCCGAGGGCGATCTTCATGTGGAGGTGGTCTGGCACTGTCTGCCGGTACGCGAGGCGCCGCCGGCGGACGTGCCGTCGCTCGGGGAGGCGGAGCGGGAGCTGGCGGAGGCGCTGCGGGACGCGACGGACGTGCTGTCGCGGCTGGATGTCGCGGGGTCGGGGCCGGTGGCGGAGGCCGCGCTGGACGCCTATCGGGCGCGGGCGGAGCGGGGCCGGGAGGTGCTGGCGCCGGGCTATCCGCCTCGGGCCGTACGGGTGCTGGAGCTGGCGCAGCGGGTGGGGCTGCTGGTCGCGCTGGCGCGGGAGCACGGGCCCGGCGGGGCGGTGAGCGCGTCGGAGATGGCGGCGCGCGGTGAGGCGCTGCGGCCGGTGGAGCGGGTGTCGCGGCGGGCTCAGGTGGCCGCGTACAACGCGTATGTGGAGGAGCTGGAGCGCGGCCCGCGCTAGGGCCTGTCCGGGTTGGTCGACCGGGTCCGCAGGCGCGGCTGTGTGAGATGTGGCACGGCCCCGGTGCCCGTCGCTGAGGACGGGAACCGGGGCCGCGGCGCCTGGGGCGTGTCCGCGAGGGCGTGTGTCAGGCGTTGAGGCCGCTGTTGGCGAACGCCGGGTTGAGGACGCCGATCACGTTGACCGTGTTGCCGACCGCGTTCACGGGGATCTGCACCGGGACCTGAACGAGGTTGCCGGAGCCGACGCCGGGCGAGTGCACGGCCTTGCCGGTGGCGTCGGCGTTCGGGCCGCCGGTGGCGAAGGCGGCACCGGAACCCGCGGCGACGAGGCCACCGGCGATCATGGTGAGGGCAGCGGCCTTCTTAAGGTTGTTCATTTTCAGGATCCTCCATCGCAAGGGCCGCGGCGGTAATCCGCGGCACGCCATGGAGAACGCCCGGACGCCCTCGGGGATACGCCGTGTGGGGGACATACACCCGACGGTATGAATCTCAGATCGGAATACGACGTTCCGTATCACCGGCCGGGACCCGCCCCGGCCCGCCGTTCAGCCGGTGATCCCATGCCGTACGGCCCACAGCGCGGCCTGCGTGCGGTCCGCGAGGTCCAGCTTCATCAGAATGTTCGAGACATGCGTCTTGACGGTCTTCTCCGAGAGGACGAGCGCGCGGGCGATCTCCCGGTTGGAACGCCCGTCCGCGATCAGGGTGAGCACCTCGCGCTCCCGGTCGGTGAGCGAGGAGCCCCTGCCGTGTCCGGTGCCGGGGTCGTCCTGGGCCAGCAGGGCGCCCGCCACCTCCGGCTGGAGCAGGACATGACCGGCGTGCACGGAGCGGATGGCGCCGGCCAGCGCCTCGGGGTCGACGTCCTTGTACACGTAACCGGCCGCCCCGGCGCGCAGCGCGGGCACCACCGTGCGCTGCTCGGTGAAGCTCGTCACGATCAGCACCTTGGCCGGGTTGGCGAGTTCGCGGAGCTTGCGCAGCGCCTCGATGCCGTCGGTGCCCGGCATCTTGATGTCCATCAGGACGACGTCCGGGCGCAGCTCCTCCGCGCCGGCCACGCCCTCGTCGCCGTCGGACGCCTCGCCCACCACCTCTATGTCGTCCTGGATCTCCAGGAAGGTGCGCAGACCGCGGCGGACCACCTGGTGGTCGTCCACCAGCAGCACGCGGATTCTCTTGTCGTCAGCCACCGGGTACTTCCATCTCGATCGTGGTGCCCTGTCCGGGCGCCGATTGGACCGTCAGCCTGCCGCCCACACCGCTCGACCTGTCCCGCATCGAGACCAGCCCGAGGTGGCGGCCGGCCCTGCGGACCGTTCGCGGTTCGAAGCCCTTGCCGTTGTCGGTGACGCTGAGGACCGCGCCCTGCCCCCGGCGGGCGACGGTCACGTCGACCCGGTCCGCGCCGGAGTGGCGCAGCGCGTTGTGGAGCGCCTCCTGGGCCACGCGGAGCATCGCCTCCTCCTGGGCGGCGGGCAGGGCCCGTACCCCGCAGCTGTCGAAGGTGACCTGCGCCGAGTGCGCGCGGTCGAGGACCTGGATATGGGTACGCAGGGTGTGCACCAGGCCGTCCTCGTCGAGGGCCGCGGGGCGCAGCTCCACGACGGCGGCGCGCAGCTCGTCGGCGGCCTCGGCGGCGAGGTCGGCGACCTGCTGCAGTTCGCCCTTGGCCCGTGCCGGGTCGCGGTCGATGAGGCTGGAGACGGCCTGGGCGGTCAGCCGCAGCGAGAAGAGCTTCTGGCTGACGGCGTCGTGGAGTTCGTGGGCGAGCCGCGAGCGTTCCTCGGCGATGGTCAGCTCGCGGCTGCGCTCGTACAGCCTGGCGTTGGTGAGGGCGATCGCCGCGTGCTGGGCGAGGATGCCGAGAAGCTCCTCGTCCTCCTCGGTGAATCCGCAGCGGCCGGCCGGCTTGGGGCAGCGCTTGTTGGCGAGGAAGAGCGTGCCGATCGTCTCGTCGCCGTCGCGGATGGGCAGGCCGAGGAAGTCGGACATGTCGGGGTGGGCGGCGGGCCAGCCGCCGAAGCGGGGGTCCTTCTTGACGTCGGCGAGCCGCTCGGGGCGCGCGTCGTGCAGCATCGCCGCGAGGACGCCGTGCTGGCGCGGGAGCGGGCCGATGGCCTTCCACTGGGCGTCGCTGACGCCGTCGACCACGAACTGGGCGAAGCCGCCGTGGTCGTCGGGCACACCGAGCGCGGCGTACTCGGCGTCGAGCAGTTCGCGGGCGGAGGCGACGATCGTCTTGAGGACGTCCCTCACTTCCAGATGCCTGCTCATCGCGAGGAGTGCGGTGCTCACGGCGGCGAGCCCGGAGCTCGGTCGATGGCTCATGGCCTCACCGTACCGGCGGGTGGGGCGGGCCGGATCGGACCTGGGACGCAGTGGCCGAGGGCCAATGGCCTAGGCCCAAGTGCCTCGGGGCGGCGGGACCCGCGGCCGATCCGGTGGGGCTCCTGTCCTTTCTATGTTGAGGACAACGGCCCTCGGCGTCGAGGACAACGGCCTCGGCGACGTCCGGGGCCGACGTGAGGCGAGAAGGAGCGGACGCCATGTCGGTAGCGATCATCACGGGAGCTTCCAAGGGACTGGGGCGCGCACTGGGCGGGGCCCTCGCGCGGGACGGGTGGGACCTGGTGCTCGACGCCAGGACGCCCGGCGCGCTGGCGGACGCCGCGACGGAGATCCGGGCGCACGGGACGCGGGTGACGGCGATCCCCGGCGATGTGACCGATCCCGTCCACCGCGCGGAGCTGGTCGCGGCGGCGGGCGCGCTGGGCGGGCTCGATCTGCTGGTGAGCAACGCGAGCGCGCTGGGCGCCGAGCCGCTCGTACGGCTGGACACGCTGGCGCTCGACGGGCTGCGCGCCGCGCTGGAGACGAATGTCGTGGCGGCGCTCGGGCTGGTGCAGGAGGCGCTGCCGCTGCTGCGGGCCGGTGGCGCGGGGACGGTGATCGCCGTCAGCTCGGACGCGGCGGCGGAGGCGTACGAGACCTGGGGCGGGTACGGGGCGTCCAAGGCCGCGCTCGACCACCTGGCCGCCGTGCTCGCCGTGGAGGAGCCGGCGCTGCGGGTGTGGACGGTCGACCCCGGGGACATGCAGACGGATCTGTACGCGGCGGCCGTGCCGGACGACGGTGATACGCGGCCGGATCCCCGGTCCGTGGTGCCGGGCTTCCTGCGGCTGCTCCGGCAGCGGCCGACGAGCGGCCGCTATTCGGCCACGTCGTTGCTGGGGGTCGCCCGATGACCGGGGCGGCTGTGGGGCTGGAGGGGCTGCGGGTGCCCGACGCGCTCTCCGCGCGGGTGCCGGCCGAGCAGCGGGGGGCGGGGCGGGACGACGTACGGCTGCTGGTCTCCCGGGGCACGGAGGTGTCCCACCATGCCTTCCGGGAGCTGGCGGGGCAGCTGCGGGCCGGGGACGTGCTCGTGGTGAACACCTCGCGGACCCTGGCGGCGGCGGTCGACGGGCGGCTCTGCGGCGAGCGGCTGGTCGTCCACTTCTCCACGCGGGGTGACGACGGCCGGTGGGCGGTGGAGCTGCGGACGCCGGGGACGGGCGGGGGCGGGCGCACGGGGGCGACGCGGGCGCGCGCCGGGGGTCCGGCCGGGGCGGTCGTACGGCTGCCGGGCGGCGGGCACCTCGTACTGGAGGAGCCGCTGGACCCGGCGGGCACCCGGCTGTGGTGGGCGCGGGTGGCCGGCGGGGACGTGGCGGGGCTGCTGGGCCGGCACGGCCGGCCCATCCGCTACGGGTACACGGAGCGGGACCAGCCGCTCTCGGCGTACCAGACGGTCTTCGCGCTCCCCTCCCCCGACGGGTCGGGCTCGGCGGAGATGCCGAGCGCGGGCCGGCCGTTCACCGCGCGGCTGGTGGCGGAGCTGGTGAGCCGGGGGGTGCAGTTCGCGCCGATCAGGCTGGACACGGGGGTGGCGTCGGCGGAGGCGCACGAGCCGCCGTACCCGGAGCGCTTCGAGGTACCGGCGACGACGGCCCGGCTGGTGAACGCCGCCGCCGCGGGCGGCGGGCGGATCGTCGCCGTCGGGACGACGGCCGTACGGGCGCTGGAGTCGGCGGCCGGGCCCGGCGGGACCGTGCGGGCGGCGTCGGGCTGGACGGATCTGGTGGTCACGCCGCGGCGCGGGGTGCGCGTCGTCGACGGGCTACTGACCGGGCTGCACGAGCCGGCGGCCTCGCATCTGCTGATGCTGGAGGCGATCGCCGGACGAGAGGCGCTGGAGCGCGGTTATACCGAGGCCGTACGCCGTCTCTACCTCTGGCACGAGTTCGGCGACGTCCACCTCGTCCTCCCGGATGAGACCGCTCACTCTCCGAGTTGCGCCAGCAACTTCCGGTAAGAACGGCACCGGGCCAATGTGACGCCGCACATAGGACGCAGATCACTTACGAAGGTATGTAGTGGACATATTGACCGGCATAAACGTGGTGTGAGTGGGTAGCGGAGTGTCTCTTTTGCACCTCTTTCAACTATCACGGGTCGTACATCCCACCTTTGCCACATGTTTTTGCTGCCGCTAAGAATTGCAGCCGTCGCCGCCGAAGAAAGGCATCTGGCCGACCGGCCTCCGCGACTCCCGCTATTCGAAGAGGTATGTCGTATGACCGCGTCCAGCACCCCTGGCAACCGTCTGAACAAGAGCCACAAGCTCTCGATCGCCGGCGTGACAGTCGTCGCCGCCGCGGCCGTCTCTCTCTCCTTGGTCCCGGGCAACGCGTCCGCCGAAGCCGAGGGCAAGGCCGTGGCCGGCTCCGTGTCCACCGCTCCGGTGGCGTGGAACACCACGAGCAACAGCGGCCAGGCCACATCCGTCCAGGAGAGCCTGACCAAGCAGCACACCATCGCCGACCGCGTCGCGGAGATTCACGCGAAGCAGGAGTCGGCGGCGAAGGCGAAGGCCAAGGCCGACGCCAAGGAAACAGCCGCTGCGAAGGCGAAGAAGCGCGCTGCCGAGAAGACCAAGGCCAGCCGCTCCGCCGACCGCAAGCCCACCTACGCCAACAACCTGAACGGATGGATCAAGGAAGCCCTGTCCATCATGAAGAAGGAGAAGATCCCCGGCACGTACGAGGGTCTGCACCGCAACATCATCCGTGAGTCCAGCGGCAACCCGCGTGCGATCAACAACTGGGACATCAACGCCAAGAACGGCGTCCCGTCGATCGGCCTGCTCCAGGTGATCAAGCCGACCTTCGACACGTACCACGTCAAGGGCACGCCCAAGAGCCAGTACCACCCGGTCGCCAACATCGTGGCCGCGGCCAACTACGCCGCCGACCGCTACGGCTCGATCGACAACGTCGACAGCGCGTACTGAGCCGCTGCCGCCGTCCGACCAGCACCCCCGCACGACACGTCAGACACGCACGGCACGCACAGACGCCGGTGGGCGGCACCCCGCGAAGG
>NZ_JBHUZM010000187.1:0-12581 GCF_042667665.1 Streptomyces sp. NPDC057307
AGCCGATGCTGAACGCTCCCTCGGGCGGCTCGGGCGACGCCACCGCGTCGAGGTCGCGCACGACCGGCGCGGCCCCGGTGAACCGCCGTAGCGACGCGCCGTGTTCGACCCGCGCCGGAAAGGCGTCCGACGCGGTCCGGCGCGCCAGGGCGGCCGTGTCGATCGGCGCGTGCGAGGCGAGGAGTACGGCGTTGCCGAACCGGCGTCCGCGCAGCACCGACGGCTCGGCGATCAGCGCCAGCTCCTCGAACACCGAGGCGAAGGTGGCCAGTTGGGACTTCAGGAAGGTGAAGGGCGCGCCGTCGGCGAGGTTGGCCGCGTAGAGGCCGTCGGCTCGTAGTGCCCGCTCGGCGAGGCGCGCGTACTCCACGGACGTCAGATGGGCGGGCACCCGCGATCCGCCGAAGACGTCGGCGATGAGCAGATCGACCGAGCGGGCCGGTGCCGAGGCGAGCCAGGCGCGGGCGTCCGCGCCGTGCACGGCGATCCCGGCGCCCGCCGGGAGCGGCAACTCCTCGGCGACCAGCGCCAGCAGCGCCCCGTCGGCGTCGACCACGTCCTGCGCCGAACCCGGCCGGGTGGCGCTCACGTAGCGGGGCAGGGTGAGGGCCCCGCCGCCGAGGTGGAGCACGGTGAGCGGGTCGCCCTCGTCGGCGGCGCCGTCGACGACATGCCCGAGGCGCCGCGTGTACTCGAATTCGAGATGGGTCGGTTCGTCCAGGTCGACATACGACTGGGGCGCGCCGTCGACCGTCAGCAGCCAGGCCCGTTCTTGGTCCACGTCGGGCAGCAGTCGGGCGGTGCCGCAGTCGACGGTCCGGACGACGGGGATCGCTTCGTTCACCGTCCCATTGTGCGCGCCGCGCCCGGCCGGCCCGACCGGGGCCCGTCTCCTCCCCCGTACGGAGGAGACGGGCCCGGCTGGATCCGGCCGTGTCAGATCAGCTCGGTGACGGTGCCCGCGCCGACCGTGCGTCCGCCCTCGCGGATCGCGAAGCCGAGTCCGGACTCCAGCGGCACGTCCCGGCCCAGCTCCACGGTCAGCGCGACCGTGTCACCGGGGCGGGCGACGGCCAGCTCACCGAGGTCGATGTCCCCGACCACGTCCGCCGTCCGGATGTAGAACTGCGGTCGGTAGCCCGTGGTCACCGGCGTCGTACGTCCGCCCTCCTTCGCCGACAGGACGTACACCTGCGCGGCGAACCGCCTGCTCGGTACGACGCTGTCCGGCGCGGCCACCACGTGGCCCCGGCGGATCGCGTCGCGCGGCATGCCGCGCAGCAGCAGCGCGACGTTGTCGCCGGCCTCGGCGGACTCCATCGGCTTCCCGAAGGTCTCCAGCGAGGTGACCGTGCTGAGCTGCGGCCCGGAGTCGGCGCCGAGCACCTCGATCCGGTCGCCCACGCGTACCGTGCCGCGCTCGACGGCGCCGGTGACGACCGTGCCGCGCCCGGTGATGGTCAGGACGTTCTCCACCGGGAGCAGGAACGGCGCGTCGGTGTACCTGACGGGGATCGGCACGTACGTGTCGACGGCGTCGAGCAGCGCCCGCACGGCCTCCGTCCAGCGCGGGTCCCCCTCCAGCGCCCGGAGCCCGGAGACCCGGACGACGGGGACGCTCTCCCCGCCGTACCCGTGCGCGCTGAGCAGTTCACGCACTTCCAGCTCGACCAGGTCGGTCAGCTCGTCGTCGCCCGCGTCGGCCTTGTTGAGGGCGACGACGATGTGGTCGACGCCGACCTGACGGGCGAGCAGCACGTGCTCGGCGGTCTGCGGCATGATCCCGTCGAGCGCGGACACGACGAGGATCGCCCCGTCGAGCTGCGCGGCGCCGGTGACCATGTTCTTGATGTAGTCGGCGTGACCGGGCATGTCGACATGCGCGTAGTGCCGGGTGTCCGTCTCGTACTCGACGTGCGCGATGTTGATGGTGATGCCGCGCGCCGCCTCCTCCGGGGCCCGGTCGATCCGGTCGAACGGCACGAACGTGCCGGTCCCGCTCTCGCTGAGGACCTTGGTGATGGCCGCGGTCAGAGTGGTCTTGCCGTGGTCGACGTGGCCCATGGTGCCGATGTTCAGGTGCGGCTTGGTGCGCACGTATGCCGTCTTGGGCATGGCTGACGTGTTCCTTCCAGGAACTCGAAGCGTGGTGGGACCCCCTGGGCCTTGCCGACCCTCCCCCTGTGGGGTCCGCCGGACGATCCGGGAAGGGTCAGCTTCGGGCGCCGTCGAGCAGCGCCGCCGCGGCGGCCTCGGCCGCCGCCGCTTCGGCGTGCGCCGCGAGGAATGCGGCAGCCTTCGGCGCGTCCGCGACTGCGGACGGCGCTGCGAGGAAGGCGTACCGGACCATGTGGTCGATGATGTCCGACGGGCGACGGGGCGTCGACCGGTTTTCCCGCGCCCTGTTCGCCGGGGTCAGAGGTGCTTCAGGGCCTCGCGTACGGAGAGCGGGGAGAGCCGGTCGCGGGCGCCCGCCACGAAGTCCTGGACGGCGGCCGGGTCCGTCTTGGCGTACTCGCGCAGGCACCAGCCGATCGCCTTGCGGATGAAGAAGTCGGGGTGCCCCGATTGCCGGAGGCAGTAGCCGAACAGCCGCCCGGTGTCGGTCGCCTCCTTGTAGGCGAGCTGGTGCAGCAGCGCGGTGCGCGCGATCCAGAGGTTCTCGTCCTCGATCCAGATGTCCATCTCCTTCACCAGCGGGCGGTCGGCGGCGACCAGCCCGCCCGCGAGATGGGCGGCGAGGAGGTCGACCGTGTCCCACCAGGGATCGGTGGCGACGAGATGCCGTACGACGGGGAGAAAGCCGGAGGAGAGCCGCCCGACATGGCGGCGGAGGTAGTCGACCGCGAAGTACCGGTACTCCCGCTCGGGCAGCTCCCAGCAGCGCAGCGCGATCGCCACGCAGTCCCTCTCGTCGGGACGCGGCAGCGAGGCGACCACCCGCCGTGACAGCGCGCGGCGTTCGGGGGTGGGGATGCCGAGGAAGGGGGCGACGCCCTTCATGTACGCGACGGACCGCTCGGCCCGTACCGGATCGGCTGCTGTGGCGTATTCGACCGTGAGCCGTTCCAGGACGGTGTCGGCGAGCGCGCTGGGCGGCGGTGCGAGGGTCATGACGTGCAGGGTAGGGGCTGCCACTGACAACGCGGGGCGGGCCGCGTACGTCTCCGGAGGAGGCGCTCGCACGCCCGAGTGGCGGTTGTCTCCCGGCTCTTGACGACGATCAGCACGCTTCGTCGGTTAGTCTCCCCGAATGCTCGACCCTGTCGACAGGCCGTCCGCCGGCCTCACGGTCCGCTGGACGAGGGTGCTGCTCTCACCCTGGTCCAGGCTCGCTCTCCTCGTCCTCGTGCTGGTGTGCGCGGGGATCGCGGTACTGGTCTACGAACCGCAGAGATTCATCTCGGCGGGCTGGCCGCAGTTGAGCGGCGGCGCCGCGGTGGTGCTGTTCGCCGCCGCGTACGGGGTGTGCACGGCGGCCTTCGTGCCGCGCCCGCTGCTGAATCTCGCGGCGGGCGCGCTGTTCGGTACACAACTGGGCCTCCCGGCGGCCGTCGCGGGCACGGTGCTGGGCGCGGGCATCGCCTTCGGCCTCGGCCGTTTCCTCGGTCAGGAAGCGCTGCGTCCGCTGTTGCGGGGCCGCTGGCTGATCGCGGCGGACGGGCAGTTGAGCCGGCACGGCTTCCGGTCGATGATGGCGATCCGGCTGTTCCCCGGGGTCCCGTTCCAGGCCGCCAACTACTGCGCGGCGGTGTCGCGCATGGGCTGGCGGCCGTTCCTGCTGGCGACGGCGCTCGGGACGATCCCCAACACGGCGGCGTACGTGGTCGCGGGGAGCCAGGCGGGCTCGCCGACGTCGCCGGCGTTTCTGATCGCGATGGGTTTCATCGTGCTGACGGGCGCGGGGGCGGCAACGCTGGCCTGGCGCAAACGCCATCGCCTGCGCCCGGGTCCGGGTCCGGGCCCGGCGAACGAGGCCCCCGCGGAGGAGCGGATACCCGAGCCGGTGGGCTAGGCAGTGTCCGGTGGCGTAGCGCCTGTCCGGTGGCCGGGGCCGTGCAGGCCCGGACCGGGATCCCGACGTCGTAACCGATGGCCGTGCGGCCGTGGATGCGATCACCGGGGCGGCGGCCGTACCCGCCCTGGTCCGCGTAGCCGTCGAGGAAGAGCAGGGAGCACGGGACGCGGCACCACCGCCCGCTCCGCGTCCCGGCGGGCTCGCCGATGACGTGGGAGCGCAGCGGGAATCGCCGGGGACGGCCACCGAAGGTGGCCGTGGCTGTGCGCCCGCCTGCCGGGCGTCGGAGAACGGTGCCGGGCACCGGTCGGGTCCCGCGCACCCGTAGCGGTGCCGCCCGCCGGCCCGGGTGTTGGCGTCCTCGCCCGTACCTGCGGAAGCGAGGTCTCCGTTTACCGCCTGCGCGGCGCGCCCAGCCCCAGGTCCCCGCCCGCCGGCACCGCCGAGAAGCGGGCCACGTCCGCCGCCGTGACAGCCGACAGCTCCTCCGGCGACCACCTCGGCGTCCGGTCCTTGTCGATCACCTGCGCCCTGATGCCCTCCACCAGGTCCGGCGTCCGCAGCGCCGCGCACGACGCGCGGTACTCCGCGTCCAGCGCCTCCTCCAGCGTCCCCAGGCCCCGCGCCCGCCGCACGGCCGCCAGCGTCGCCTTCAGGGCCGTGGGGGACTTCGTCAGGATCGTCTCCGCCGTCTGCTTCGCCACGTGGTGCCCACTGGCGAACAGCCGGTCCACGATCTCCTCCACCGAGTCCGCCGCGTAACACGCGTCGATCCACTCCCGGTGCGCGGCCAGTTCCCCCTCGGGCGGCGCCGTCGCATGGCGCCCTACGGCCACCGGCACGTCCGTGGAGGCGAGTTCGCCCGCCAGCTCGGACAGCCGCTCGGCGGGGACGAAGTGGTCGGCGAGCCCGCAGAGCAGCGCGTCGGCCGCGCCCACCGCCGCGCCGGTGAGGGCGAGATGCGTGCCGAGTTCGCCGGGTGACCGGGAGAGCAGATACGTACCGCCGACGTCCGGTACGAGGCCGATGCCGGTCTCGGGCATGGCGATCCGCGAGCGTTCGGTGACGATCCGGACGTCGCCGTGCGCCGAGACGCCCACGCCGCCGCCCATCACGATGCCGTCCATGAAGGCGACGTAGGGCCCCGGGTGGCGCGCGATGCGGGCGTTGAGGCGGTACTCGTCGCGCCAGAACGCGGGCGACGCGGCGCCGCCCGTACGCGCGTCCTCGTGGATCGCCCGGATGTCGCCGCCCGCGCAGAGTCCGCGTTCCCCGGCGCCGTCGATGACCACGGTCATCGACGACTGGTCCCGCTCCCACTCGGTGAGGGCGGCGTCGATGCGCGACACCATGGCGTGGGTGAGGGCGTTGAGCGCGCGCGGCCGGTTGAGCGTGAGCCGCCCGACGCGTCCGTCGCGCCGTACGAGAACGGTCTCGTCCTCCTTGGGAGGTCCGTCCGTCACCGTCCGCCCCCGTCGGCCCCGGCCGGCAGGTCCAGCGCCTCGACGATCCGCTCGGCGGCCAGCGTGGCCGTCAACGAGCCCGCCCGTACCTCCTGTTCGAGCACGGGGGCGAGCGCCCGTACGCCCGGATGGCTCCGCAGCCGGTCCAGCAGCTGGTCACGGACCATCGACCAGGTCCAGTCGACCTGCTGGTCGCTCCGCTTGTGCTGGAGGCGTCCGCTGGTGTCGAGGACCTTGCGGTGCTGCTCCAGCCGCTCCCAGACGGTGTCGAGCCCGGTCCCCTCACGGGCGCTGCAACTCAGCACCGGCGGGGTCCACGCCGCGTCGGCCGGGTGCATCAGCCGCAGCGCGCCCGCGAGTTCACGCGCGGCGGACTTCGCGTCCCGCTCGTGCGGCCCGTCGGCCTTGTTGACGGCGATGAGGTCCGCCAGTTCCAGCACGCCCTTCTTGATGCCCTGGAGCTGGTCGCCGGTGCGGGCGAGGCTCAGCAGCAGGAAGGAGTCGACCATGTTCGCGACGGCGGTCTCCGACTGGCCGACGCCGACGGTCTCGACGAGCACCACGTCGTAACCGGCCGCCTCCATCACGATGATCGTCTCGCGGGTCGCCTTGGCGACACCGCCCAGCGTGCCCGCCGTGGGCGACGGCCGCACGAACGCCGCCGGGTCGACGGACAGCCGCTCCATACGGGTCTTGTCGCCGAGGATGGAGCCGCCGGTCCTGCTGGACGACGGGTCGACGGCGAGGACCGCGACCCGGTGCCCGAGGCCGGTGAGCATGGTCCCGAGGGCGTCGATGAAGGTGGACTTGCCGACACCGGGCACACCGCTGATGCCGATCCTGCGTGCCGTGCCCGAGTACGGCAGCAGCGCGGTCAGGAGCCGCTGGGCGAGTTCCCGGTGGTCGGCCCTGGTGGACTCCACGAGGGTGATGGCGCGCGCGACGGCCGAACGGGAGCCGTCGAGCACACCCTTGACGTACGCGTCGATGTCGATGGTGTTCCGAGGTGCCACCGGCTCACCGCTCGTGACCGAGAGCGGCGGTCAGGGTCGTGAGCAGATCGAGCGCGGCGTCGGGGATGACCGTGCCGGGCGGGAAGACGGCGGCCGCGCCCGCGCGGTGCAGTTCGTCGATGTCCCCGGGCGGGATCACGCCGCCGACGACGATCATGATGTCCTCGCGGCCCTCCTTGGCGAGTTCCGCCCGCAGGGCGGGCACGAGCGTGAGGTGCCCGGCGGCCAGCGACGACACCCCGACGATGTGCACGTCGGCCTCGACGGCCTGCCGCGCCACCTCGCCGGGCGTCTGGAACAGCGGGCCGACGTCGACGTCGAAGCCCAGGTCGGCGAAGGCGGTCGCGATGACCTTCTGGCCGCGGTCGTGGCCGTCCTGGCCCATCTTGGCGACCAGGATGCGCGGGCGCCGCCCCTCGGCCTTCTCGAACTCCTCGACGGCGCCACGGGTCCGCTCGACCGCCGGTGACGTGCCGGCCTCGTTCCTGTACACACCGGAGATGGTACGGATCTGGCCGGAGTGCCGCCCGTACACCTTCTCCAGGGCGTCGGAGATCTCACCGACGGTGGCCTTGGCGCGTGCCGCGTTCACGGCGAGGGCCAGCAGGTTGCCGTCGAGGTCCCGGCTCGATCCCGCCTCGGCCGCGCCGGTGAGGGCGCGCAGCGCGTCCTGGCAGACGGCCTCGTCGCGCTCGTCGCGGAGCCGGCGCAGCTTGGCGATCTGCTGCGTCCGTACGGAGGAGTTGTCGACCGAGCGGACCTCGATCTGCTCGTCGGTCTCCACCAGGTACTTGTTGACGCCGATGACCGGCTGGCGCCCGGAGTCGATCCTGGCCTGGGTGCGGGCCGCCGCCTCCTCGATCCGGAGCTTGGGGATTCCCTCCGCGATGGCCTGGGCCATGCCGCCGGCCGCCTCGACCTCCTCGATGTGCTGCCAGGCGCGGCGCGCGAGGTCGTACGTGAGCTTCTCGACGTACGCGCTGCCGCCCCACGGGTCGATGACCCGGGTGGTGCCCGACTCCTGCTGGAGCAGCAGCTGGGTGTTGCGGGCGATGCGCGCGGAGAAGTCGGTGGGCAGGGCCAGGGCCTCGTCGAGCGCGTTGGTGTGCAGCGACTGGGTGTGGCCCTGGGTGGCGGCCATCGCCTCGACACAGGTGCGGGGGACGTTGTTGAAGACGTCCTGTGCGGTGAGCGACCAGCCGGAGGTCTGTGAATGGGTGCGCAGCGACAGGGACTTGGCGTTCTGCGGGTCGAACTTCTTGACGAGCCTGGCCCAGAGCAGCCGTGCCGCGCGCAGTTTCGCGATCTCCATGAAGAAGTTCATGCCGATGGCCCAGAAGAAGGAGAGCCGGGGCGCGAACGCGTCGACGTCGAGGCCCACGTCGAGTCCGGCGCGCAGATACTCGACGCCGTCGGCGAGGGTGTAGGCCAGCTCCAGATCGGCCGTCGCGCCGGCTTCCTGGATGTGGTAGCCGGAGATGGAGATGGAGTTGTAGCGCGGCATCTTCTTCGAGGTGTACGCGAAGATGTCGGAGATGATCCGCATCGAGGGCTTCGGCGGATAGATGTAGGTGTTGCGGACCATGAACTCTTTGAGGATGTCGTTCTGGATGGTCCCGGCCAGCTTCTCGGGCGGCACGCCCTGTTCCTCCGCCGCCACGATGTAGAGGGCGAGGACGGGCAGGACGGCGCCGTTCATCGTCATCGACACGGTCATCCTGTCGAGCGGGATGCCGTCGAAGAGCTGGCGCATGTCGTACATCGAGTCGATGGCCACGCCGGCCATGCCGACGTCACCGGTCACGCGCGGGTGGTCGCTGTCGTAGCCGCGGTGCGTCGGCAGGTCGAAGGCGACGGACAGGCCCTTCTGCCCGGCGGCGAGGTTGCGCCGGTAGAAGGCGTTGGACTCCTCGGCGGTGGAGAATCCGGCGTACTGCCGAATGGTCCACGGCTGGTTGACGTACATCGTCGGGTAGGGGCCGCGCAGATACGGCGCGATGCCGGGGTACGTCCCGAGGAAGTCCAGGCCCTCCAGGTCCTGCGGGGTGTACAGCGGTTTGACGTCGATGCCCTCGGGTGTGTTCCAGACGAGGTCGGCGTCGCTCCTGCCGGTGCTCTCCTTGACGGCGGCGCGCCACTGTTCCTCGTGTCCGTCCGGGGCCGTCGCGGGCCCCAGGTCGATCGCGGTGTAGTCGGGGACGGTCATCGCGCCACTCCCAGGTGGTCGAGGGCGGCCGAGAGTACGGCGACGGCGTCGACGCCCACGGCGACGAACTCGTCGACTCCGGCCCGGGTGAGGGTCTCGCGTTGTTCGCCGGGGCGACCCGCCAGGTATACCCGGGTGGCGCCGGCCGATTTGAGTGCCGCGGCGACCTGTTCGGCCTGTTCGGCGTAGAGCGGGTCGCTGGAGCAGAGGCAGGCGATGGCGGCGCCGCTGCGGGTGAGCGCGTCGGCGACGGTGGTGGCGTCGACGGTGACCGGGTCGTGGACCGGTTCGATGCCGCCGGACTGGAAGAGGTTCGACGCGAAGGTCACGCGCGCGGTGTGCGCGGCGGCCGTGCCGAGCGCGGCCAGCAGGACGCGGGGGCGGGTGCCGGTCGCGGCGAGGTGCGCGTCGGAGCGGGCCCGCAGGGTCTCGAAGGCGTCGTCGCGGTGGACGGTGGGCAGTCCGCCGGCCGGGGCCGGGGGCGGTGCGTCGCGTACGACGGGTGCCTCGGCCAGTTGGGGGAACTCGCTGACGCCGGTGACCGGTTCGCGGCGGCGGGCCAGCTTCTCGGAGCGGTCCGCCCAGGTTCCGGCGAGGCGTTCGGCGATCAGGCCGGAGCGCAGCGCGGCGCGCTGGCCGCCGGCCCGTTCGATCTCCTGGAACCAGGCCCAGGCGGCGTGCGCGAGGTCGTCGGTGAGCCGTTCGACGTACCAGGAGCCGCCCGCCGGGTCGATGACCCGGCCGAGGTGGGACTCCTCGATGAGGATGGTCGAGGTGTTGCGGGCGATCCGGCGGGCGAAGCCGTCGGGGAGTCCGAGGGTGTGGTCGAAGGGCAGCACGGTCACGGAGTCGGCGCCGCCGACCCCGGCGGCCAGCGAGGCGACCGTGGTGCGCAGCATGTTCACCCACGGGTCGCGACGGGTCATCATCACCGAGGACGTCACGGCGTGCTGGCGCTGCGCGGCGCCGGCCGGTCCCGCTCCGCCGACCTCGGCGACCCGGGCCCACAGCCGGCGCGCGGCGCGCAGCTTGGCGATGGTGAGGAACTGGTCGGCGGTGGCCGCGTACCTGAACTCCAGCTGGCCGCAGGCCGCTTCGACGGGGAGTCCGGCGGCATCGAGGTCACGCAGCGCGGCGACGCCGGCGGCGAGCGAGCAGCCGAGTTCCTGGACGGCCGAGCCGCCCGCCTCGTGGTAGGGCAGGGCGTCGACGACGAGGGCGCGCAGTCCGGGGTACTCCCGGTGGCACAGCTCGGCGAGTTCGGCGGCGGCGTCCTGGAGTCCGGGGGTCTCGTCGCCGGTACGGGCGAGGCGGCCGACCGGGTCGGCGCCCAGGGTGCCGCGCGCCTCGGCGCGTGGGACCTCGCGTTCGTCGTACAGACGCAGCAACTCGGCCGCGGCGGCGGGGAATTCGTCGCCCGCGTCGAGCGCGATCGGGGCGAGGTCGAGATAGACACCGTCGAGGGCTTCGGCCAGTCCGGAGACGGGCACGCCGGCCGCTCCCGCCGCCAGCCACAGCGAGGTGGTGCCGTTGGTCAGGTCGTCCAGTACGGCTTCGTTGGTGCGCGCGGGGTCGGTGCGCGCGTGGCGCTGCCGTACGTCCCAGCCGCCGGGTGCCGAGCCGCCGTGGGTGCCGCCGCGGGTGAAGGGCGCGAAGCCCGGCAGGCCGCCGTCGCCCGGGTCGTCGGCGGCGGTGTAGAGGGGACGGGTGGTCAGTCCGGCTTCGATCGGGGTCGACAGTGCGTCCTCGGCGGCGGTTCCCGAGACGTCCCGACCGGATTTCCGGAGTACCCCTTCCACCAGACCCTGCCACTGCTCATGGGTCGGTGCGGGGAACTCGGCTGCCAGCGATAGCCCGCTGTCGGGCAGGAGCGTCATGCCGAGATGTTAGGGCAGCGCAATCGGCGGTTAGCAGGTGGAACTGATGTGACCTTTCCCTCGCCCCCCTACGCCCCCTGACTGCTCCCCGAAGCGCTCCCGCCGCCGTCTTGTCTCCTCGTATACTCGCCGGTTCCGCGTATTGCGCGCCGGGGGCAGGGGGTTGGCGCCGTCCCGTAATCCGCAGCGGCTACGCTGCCCCAGACCGGCGCGTGACGGCCCTTTCACACACCCGCGCAGATGAGCGATTTCCGCGTGCCGGTTTCTCAGTCCGCAACCCGCCACTGCCCCGTGTTCACACCGGCCGGTGCACGATCTTTTCTGGATGGCGTAGCACCCAATGTCTTGGTTCGAATCACTCATCCTCGGACTCGTCCAGGGGCTGACCGAGTTCCTGCCCATCTCCTCCAGCGCGCATCTGCGGCTGACGGCCGCCTTCGCCGGCTGGCACGACCCGGGTGCGGCGTTCACCGCGATCACCCAGATCGGTACGGAGGCGGCGGTCCTCATCTACTTCCGCAAGGACATCGCCCGGATCGTCTCGGCCTGGTCCCGTTCGCTGACGAACAAGGCGATGCGCTCCGACCACGACGCGAAGATGGGCTGGCTGGTGATCGTCGGTTCGATCCCCATCGGTGTGCTCGGGCTGGCGTTCAAGGACCAGATCGAGGGGCCGTTCCGGGATCTGCGGCTGATCGCGACGACGCTGATCGTGATGGGCATCATCCTCGGCATCGCGGACCGGCTGGCGGCGCGTGACGAGAGCGGCGGCAAGCACCGCGCCGTCAAGGAGCGCAAGTCGCTGAAGGAACTGGGCGTCAGGGACGGTCTGATCTTCGGGTTCTGTCAGGCCATGGCGCTGGTTCCGGGTGTCTCGCGGTCGGGTGCGACGATCAGCGGTGGACTGCTGATGGGCTACACCCGTGAGGCGGCGGCGCGTTACTCGTTCCTGCTGGCCGTCCCGGCCGTACTGGCCTCGGGGGCCTTCGAGTTGAAGGACGCGGGCGAGGGGCACGTCTCGTGGGGGCCGACGATCTTCGCGACGATCATCGCCTTCTTCGTCGGATACGCCGTCATCGCGTGGTTCATGAAATTCATTACCACCAAGAGCTTCATGCCGTTCGTGATCTACCGGATTCTGCTCGGTATCGCGCTGTTCATCCTGGTCGGTACGGACACTCTGAGCCCGCACGCGGGCGATTCCGGCGGCTGACCGGACGGAGCAGGCCGCGCCGGGGCACACACTGAGGTCATGAGTAACTACCAGGGACCGGCGACCCTTATCGTCGGCGACTCCGAGATCTCGGTCGTGGCCACCCTCAGTGGCGACCGGTCCGGCAAGCTCGGGTCCTGGGGCGGCAGCGTCCAGACCGAGGGGGCGGCGGACGGTCTCTACGAGCCCTCGGCCGACGACGGCATGCGGATCCGACTGCCCGACGGGCGGGAGGGCAGCGTGCTGGCCACCCGTACCGCCATCGGCAGCGGGCGGATGAGAATCTCCGGGAGCGGCGACATCCCCTTCTGACACCGCTCCGGCCGCTCCCCACCGGGCAGTTGTGTGCACACGGTGTGCCGAAGGACACGTTTGCCCGTCGCACGGCTCCACACCGCCGGACGGCGGGCAGAACCCTTGGTGGCACTGGGATCGGAGCTGACGCTCCGTGGGGTTGCCCTGTCGGCGTGTGAGCTATGCCGCTCCCCGAACGGTCCGGGAACCTCACGGCGGCCCGTACGGTTGCCGTATGTCCACAACTTCCTCCTCCGCTCCCGCGGCGTCCGGCGCCGTCGCGGCCAACGAGCGCATCCGCGCCCTGGTCGACGCGGCCGACGGCACGTGGCCGGCCGAGGAGTACGAAGTCCTGCTGCTGGAATGGGCGGCGGCGCTGCACGACTCGGTCGACGAGGCCGCCTAGGTCCTGTCTTCAAAGTAGCGCCGTCCGCCCGTAGGGCGGGGCCTGCGCCCGCCGCGGAGCGGCTGATGTCTCGTTGGTGCGGTGCATCGCA
>NZ_JBHUZM010000188.1:0-12577 GCF_042667665.1 Streptomyces sp. NPDC057307
GATGCTTCGGGGGGGGGTGCTGGGCGCGCGCCCCGGCCCGGGCGCGGGCCCACCCCGGGCGCCGTGGGCGCCCGGCGCCGCTCGCGTTCCGGGGAACGGAGCGCGAGCCGGCGCCCAACTCGTGACAACGTCGCGCGAGTTGTGACACCGAGCGCGCTCGGAGACGGGACGCGCAGCGAAACCGGGCGGCCCGCACGTGGGACGCCCGCCGAAAGACGGGACCTGCCGGGTGACCACCCCTGAACAGACGACCGGACAACCGGACCCCGGACCCAGCGGCTACGCGGCGGCCAGACTGCGCCTTCTCCACGAGAAGACACGGTCCGGCCCGCCGCGCCGCGCCGCCCTGGCACGACTCACGGACGACTGGCTGCACGCGCTGTTCACCGCCGCGGTCCGCGAGGTGGGCGTCCAGGGCGCGGCCCTCGTCGCCGTCGGTGGCTACGGACGCGGTGAACTGTCCCCCCGTAGCGACCTCGACCTTCTCCTTCTGCACGACGGGGGCTCCGACGCCGCGGCCATCGCCGCCCTCGCGGACCGCGTCTGGTACCCCGTATGGGACCTCGGGCTCGCCCTCGACCACTCCGTACGTACGACGGCCGAGGCCCGCAAGACCGCCGGCCAGGACCTCAAGGTGCAGCTCGGGCTCCTCGACGCCCGCCACATCGTCGGCGACCCGGCGCCCACCGCGGCCCTGCGCACCGCCGTACTCGCCGACTGGCGCAACCAGGCCCCCAAGCGCCTTCCCGAACTCGACGAACTCTGCCGCGAACGCGCGGAGCGCCAGGGCGAGCTGCAGTTCCTTCTCGAACCCGACATCAAGGAGGCACGGGGCGGTCTCAGGGACGCCACCGCCCTGCGCGCCGTCGCCGCGTCCTGGCTGGCCGACGCTCCCCGCGAAGGACTCGCCGACGCCCGTCGCGCGCTCCTCGACGTACGCGACTCCCTGCACCTGACGACGGGCCGGGCAACCGATCGCCTCGCCCTCCAGGAGCAGGACGGCGTCGCCGCGGATCTCGGCGTCGACGACGCCGACGAACTCCTGCGGCAGGTCTACGAGGCGGCGCGCACCGTGTCGTACGCCTCCGACGTCACCTGGCGCGAGGTCAACCGCGTCCTGCGCTCCCGCGCCGCCCGCCCCCGGCTCCGTGCCCTCCTCGGCGGCGGCAGCAGCAGGCCTGCCCCGGAGCGGACGCCGCTCGCCGAAGGCGTCGTGGAGCAGGACGGCGAGGCCGTACTCGCCAGGACGGCGCGCGTCGCGCACGACCCGGGGCTGCCGCTGCGCGCCGCTGCCGCCGCCGCCCAGTCCGGGCTGCCGATCTCGCCGTACGTCGTGCGCCGGCTCGCCGCCGCGCCCCCGCTGCCCGTGCCGTGGCCCGCCGCGGTGCGTGAGGAGTTCGTCACGCTGCTCGGCGCGGGGGAGCCGACCGTCGACGTATGGGAGGCGTTCGAGGCCGAAGGGCTCATCACCCGCCTCATCCCCGAGTGGGAGCGCGTCCGTTGCCGGCCCCAGCGCAACGCCGTGCACACCTGGACCGTGGACCGCCACCTCGTCGAGACGGCGGTCGAGGCGTCCGCGTTCACCCGGCGCGTGAGCCGCCCCGACCTGCTCCTGGTCGCCGCCCTGCTCCACGACATCGGCAAGGGGCTGCCGGGCGACCACTCCGAGGCCGGCGAGCCCGTCGCGCGCTCCGTCGCCCTGCGGATCGGCTTCGACCGGGCCGACGCCGATGTCGTGGCCGCGCTCGTAAGCCACCATCTGCTGCTCGTCGAGACGGCCACGCGGCGCGACCTGGACGACCCGGCCACCGTCAGCTCCGTCGCCGAGAAGGTCGACTCGCTGTCCACCCTCGAACTGCTCCACGCGCTCACCGAGGCGGACGCGCTCGCCACCGGCCCCGCCGCCTGGTCCACCTGGCGCGGATCGCTCGTCACGGACCTCGTCGGCCGCGTCGCGGCCGCCCTCGCGGGCAAGCCACCGGCCGCGCCGCGCCCCGTGGTGACCAGTGCCGAACAGGAACGCCTCGCCGTCGAGGCGCTGCGCACCGGCGGCCCCGTCCTGTCCCTCCACACCCAGCCGGAGCCTCCCCAGGAGGACGACGAACCGGAGCCGGTCGGCGTCGAACTGCTCATCGCTCTGCCCGACCGCCCCGGTGTCCTGCCGGCCGCCGCCGGAGTCCTCGCGCTGCACCGTCTCACCGTGCGCGCCGCCGATCTGCGCATCGTCGAACTGCCCACGGCGCTCGGCGAGGTCTCCGACGTCCTGCTGCTGAGCTGGCGGGTCGCGGCGGCGTACGGTTCCCTGCCCCAGGCGACGCGGCTGCGCGCGGACCTCGTGCGCGCCCTGGACGGATCGCTCGACATCCGCTCCCGGCTCGCGGAGCGCGAGGCCGCCTATCCCCGGCGGCGCGGCACACAGGCTCCGCCGCCCCGTGTGACGGTGGTGCCGGGCAGCTCGGAGCTGGCCACCGTCATCGAGGTACGCGCACAGGACGCCCCCGGTCTGCTGCACCGGATCGGGCGGGCGCTGGAGGAGGCGGCGGTACGGGTCCGCAGCGCGCACGTGTCCACGCTGGGCGCGAACGTGGTGGACACCGTGTACGTCACGCGCGCCGACGGCGCCCTCCTGACGGACGGGGAGGCGACGACGGTCGCGAAGATGGTGGAGGAGGCCCTGCGCGGCTGACCACGGGGCAGGCCGGGCACGGCTGACCGCGTAGACGGCCTGCGCCGCGGAGCGGGGCGGACAGTCGTCGTACGGGGCCGTGGGACGCTGCGGCGGAGGGCCCCGTACGGGCATTCACACCGGGCACGGCCCCCCGTGTTCGCCCGGCCGGATACCCTGGAGAGCAATCCACCCTGCCCCCGACCCCTGAGGACCTACGAGCGCCGTGTTCGATACCCTCTCCGATCGCCTCTCAGCGACTTTCAAAACCCTCCGCGGCAAGGGGCGACTGTCCGAGGCGGACATCGACGCCACCGCACGCGAGATCCGCATCGCGCTCCTCGAGGCGGACGTCGCGCTCCCCGTGGTCCGCGACTTCACCGCGAAGGTCAAGGAGCGGTCGCGCGGGGAGGAGGTCTCGCGGGCGCTCAATCCCAGCCAGCAGATCATCAAGATCGTCAACGAGGAGCTCGTAGGCATCCTCGGCGGCGAGACGCGGCGCCTGCGCTTCGCCAAGCAGCCGCCGACCGTGATCATGCTCGCGGGTCTCCAGGGTGCGGGCAAGACGACCCTCGCGGGCAAGCTGGGCCTCTGGCTCAAGGGCCAGGGCCACTCCCCGCTGCTGGTCGCCTGTGACCTCCAGCGCCCCAACGCCGTGAACCAGCTCTCCGTCGTCGCCGAACGCGCGGGCGTCTCCGTGTACGCCCCCGAGCCCGGCAACGGGGTCGGCGACCCGGTCAAGGTCGCCAAGGACTCCATCAAGTACGCGAAGGACCGCGTCCACGACGTGGTCATCGTCGACACCGCCGGTCGTCTCGGCATCGACGAGGAGCTGATGCGGCAGGCCGCGGACATCCGCGACGCCGTCAGCCCCGACGAGGTCCTCTTCGTGGTCGACGCGATGATCGGCCAGGACGCGGTCAACACCGCGGAGGCATTCCGCGACGGCGTCGGCTTCGACGGCGTCGTCCTGTCGAAGCTCGACGGCGACGCCCGCGGCGGCGCCGCGCTCTCCATCGCGCACGTCACGGGCAAGCAGATCATGTTCGCCTCCAACGGCGAGAAGCTGGACGAGTTCGACGCGTTCCACCCGGACCGCATGGCGTCCCGCATCCTCGATATGGGCGACATGCTCAGCCTCATCGAGAAGGCCGAGCAGACCTTCAGCCAGGCCGAGGCCGAGAAGATGGCCCAGAAGCTGGCGAAGGGGCCCAAGGAGTTCACGCTCGACGACTTCCTGGCGCAGATGGAACAGGTCCGGAAGATGGGCTCCATCTCGAAGCTGCTCGGAATGCTGCCCGGCATGGGGCAGATGAAGGACCAGATCAGCAACATCGACGAGCGGGACGTCGACCGTACCGCCGCGATCATCAAGTCCATGACGCCGGGCGAGCGGCACGAGCCGACCATCATCAACGGCTCACGCCGCGCGCGTATCGCCAAGGGTTCGGGCGTCGAGGTCAGCGCCGTGAAGAACCTGGTGGAGCGGTTCTTCGAGGCTCGCAAGATGATGTCGAAGATGGCGCAGGGCGGCGGAATGCCGGGCATGCCCGGCGCTCCGGGCTCGGGTGGCGGCCCCGGCCGGCAGAAGAAGCAGCAGAAGCAGGCCAAGGGGAAGCGGCGCTCCGGCAACCCGATGAAGCGCAAGGAGGAGGAGCAGGCCGCCGCGGCGCGGCGCGAGGAGGCGGCGCAGGCGGGTGGCGCGTTCGGCCTCCCGGCGGCCGAGGCGGACAAGAACTTCGAACTGCCCGACGAGTTCAAGAAGTTCATGGGCTGACGCCCCTCGGGCCCGGTGTGACGGGCGGTGGCGCGGGGCCGCGTGTGCGGTGGCTCCGCGCCGCCGCCGTATTCGCCGCGGCTACCGCGCCCCGCCGGGCGGCCGGCCGAGCAGCGTCGCTCCCGTCGTGAGCGCGCCGGTGTCCAGGCCGAGGGCCGCCGCGGCCGTCGCCCCGACGTCCGCCAATGTGGCGGCGTCCGGCAGGAGTTCGATCCCCGCGGCGTCCGGGCGGTGGATCAGTACGGGGACGTACTCGCGCGTGTGATACGCGTGGCCGATCGTCGGGTCGTTGCCGTGGTCGGCGGTGACGATCAGACGGTCGCCCGGCTCGGTCAGCAGCCCCATCAGCTCGGTGAGCCCGACGTCGACCTGCTCCAGGACGCTCCCGTAGCGCCCCGTGTCCTGCTGGTGGCCCGCGAGATCGCTCTCCTGGACGTTCGCGACCACCAGGCCGCCCTGCCCGCCCCGTACCGCCGCCAACGTGTGCTCCAGCACCTCCGCCGTCGCGACCGCGGGGCGCCGTACGGCGGCCTCGCACGCCAGGATGTCCGCCGCCTTGCCGACAAGGGTGACGGGGAGGCCGGCACGGGCGGCGACATCCGGCAGCTGTCCGGTGTGGTCGAGATCCACGCCCAGATGCCGCACCTGGAGCCCGCCGTTGCGATAGAAGCCTGTGGCCGGCGTGTCCAGCCCGACGGTGCCGCCGTCACCCTCACGTACGTACGTGGAGAGCGCCCCGTCCGCATGGCCGCCGACGGCGATCACGCGGGCGACCGGCGCCACCGCCCGCACCGTACGGGCGATGGAGAGGATCCGGTCGAAGGACATGTCGTCGAGACGTCCGGAGGCGTTCCAGTTGATACCGGGGTCGGCCTCCAGGTTGTCGTGGACCAGTACGGCGCCGTCGACGAGCAGCAGCGGCTGCCCCCGCAGGGGCTCGACCAGGTGCCCCGCCGACTTCAGCGCGCCGGTCACCTCGTCGAGATGCCCGGCGAGCGGGGCCACCGTGACCCGGCTGAAGTCCGCGCCCATCATGGTCTGATGCCCCGCGAAGGTGTCGGCCCCGGGGTAGCCGAGTGCGGCCCGGCCGACGGCGACGGGGCGGCCGGTCCGGCGGGCGAGATCCGGGTGCGGATGGACGAGGCCGAGGCCCAGCGCCCCGAGTGCGGGCAGCCGGAGCGGCCGGCCCAGTGAGGCGCGGCAGTGGTCGAGGACATGCCCGCAGGTGTCGGCGGTGAGATCGCCGGGGCGCAGTGCTCCCGCGTCCGGCATCGCGCCGACACCGAACCCGTCGATGACGAGGATCACGGTGGTGCTCATGGCTGGCTCCTTACCGGGCCCGGCCCTGGGCGTCGTAGAGGCCGGTCAGCCGGGGTTCTCCGGTGGAGAGCCCGGCGACGACCGCGACGGTCGAGCGGGTGACGAAGATCTGGGTACGGAAGGCGAGTACGGCGGTGTCCCCGACCTCGATGTCCGCGGCGTGGGTGGGGCGTTGGAGCAGTCGGTAGTAGTCGATGTTCTCCGCGGGCGCGTCCTGCACGGGCAGGCGCAGCCCGGTGCGCGGCAGCAGGGCGTCGTTGATACGGGCGCGCGGGTAGAAGCCGCCGCCGTGGATCGCCGGCCGTCCGTCGGCGAGCGTGTGGGCGACCTCGCTGACGTACACGTAGGCGGGCCGTTCGGGCTGATGGTGGTCGACCGCGTGCAGTGGGGTCGTCCCGGTCAGGGCGTGCCCCGGCTCGCCGTGCGTGGCGCCCAGCTCGGCGAGGAGGGGGAGGGTGGCCATGGAGGTGGCACTCGGGGCGCTGAGCTTCAGCCCTTCATGCCCGCGCGCGGCCAGCAACTCGCGCGCCGTCATCGCGAGTTGGAAGTTCTGCGTGGGGGCCGGCGCACCGGTCAACGGATCGCACAGGACACAGGGGAACGCGGTGACGCCCGCGATCCTGATGCCCGGCAGCGCCTCGGCCGCCGCCGCGAAGTCGTCGAGCCCGGCGAGCGGTACGCCGCCCTCCTGCCCCGGATATACCTTGTCGGTGCCCTCCAGACGTACGAGAACGTCCTGGACGAAGCCGAGCCGCCGGGCGGCGTCCGAGACGGCGCGCGCGTTGGCCAGGTCGAACACGGTCACCGTCTCCGGCCGCCAGCCGAGCATCTCGGGCAGCTGACGGGGCGGAATCTGTACGAGGTGGCCGAGGTTGCCGGCCCGTGCCCCCGCGTCGTGCAGCAGCCGCGCCTCGTACGGATCGATCGCCGCGAACCGGGGGATGTGCCGGGCGATCGCCCGGATCAGCGCCGGATTGCGGCCGATCTGCTTGACCACGAACCAGAGCGACAGTCCGAGCCGTTCGGCCTCGCCGGCCAGCAGCGCGGCGTTGGCCTCCACGGCGTCGGCGTCGATCACGTACGTATCGGGCGGGACGGTGCCGGAGTTGTGCAGCGAGACCGCCACGTCGACAAGTTCGGGGTTGCGGGCCAGGACGGCGTCCAGGAACACGTTCAGTCCTTCAGGTCGTGCAGCGAACGGCGGAGGATCTCGATCACCAGATCGGCGCCGGCCCGCATGGGGTTGATCCGCACGGTCCGGTCGGCGAGCTCCGGAGCGTCGTCGAGAGACGAGCTGGACATCCGGTAGAAGAGCGGGGCGATCTCGTAGCGGGAGTTGGAGCCTACGGGGTACGGCGCGGCGCCGTGCCGCGCCGCCGCCGCGGGCAGTTCACGCGCGACGGGGCGGTCCAGGCGTACGAGCAGACAGCGGTCCTGCGCGTTGGCGATCCGTACCTCCGCCACGCCGGGGACCTCCCCGGCGGCGAGCCGGTCGGCGATCTCGGCGCCGACCTGCGACTGGACGGCCCACAAGACGGGGACGTGGGTGAGGGCGCGCAGCGCGTCGAGCGCCTGGTGGCCCTGCACCTGACCGCCGCCCGAGTAGTTGTCGGCGCGCACGCGCGCCACGATGTCGCCCGCCCCGACCACGGCGCCGACTCCTTCGGGCCCGTGCAGCTTGAAGAGCGAGAAGCACGAGGCGTCGGCGCCCAGCTCAACTCCGCACAACGGGGCGCGCATCACCGCGTAGTTGTCGTCCACGATCGTGCGCACCCCGGCCGCTCGGCAGGCCGCGAGGACGTCCCCCGTGTCGTACGAGTCGGCGAGCCGCTGCCGGCTGTGCTGGACGTACGCCCACTCGAACTCACGTGAGTCCAGGGCCCGGCGAAGGGCCGCGCCGTCGTTGAAGTCCGCCTCGACGGTGCGGGCTCCGAGACCGCGCAGGGTCACCGCCGTCGTGCGGTAGACCGGTGCCCGGTGGATCAGCAGCGGGTCGCCGGGGCCGACGGCGCCCTGCAGCGCGGCGCGGATGGCCCCCGTACCCGCGCCCTGCACCAGCGCGGCGTCCTCGGCGCCGAAGAAGTCGGCCAGCACCGACTCGACCCGCGCGGTGGTACGGGGCCGGCCCAGTCTGGGCACCACACCCGCGTCCGCCTCGAAGAGCTGCTGCCCCTCGAATCGCTCGGCGACGCGCTCCAGCAGCCTGAACTGCATCCGGACCGCGTCGTCCAGCGGGATCGTCGCCAGGGGGAAGGTCCGCGGCAGTTGTACGGACATCTCAGTGGTTCTCCTTCGTGTCCGCACCGGTCAGGAACCGGAGCGGATTGCGCCGTGTCATCAGATCGATCAGGTCATCGTCCACGCCGGCGGCGCGTACCCGGGGCAGGAAGGACCGGAAGAGATGCCCGTACCCCTGCCCGCCCTCCGACCGCAGATAGGCGTGCCGGGAGATGTCGCAGCTGAGCAGGACACGGTCGGCGTGGCCGGCCTCCAACAGCGCCAGCAGGAGCCGCAGCCGCGTGGTGTCGCTCTGGTAGCTCTCCTTGCCGACGGTGTCGAAGGCGACGTACGCGCCGCTCGCCGCCAACTCGCGGTGCACCGTCGGGGCGTCGAGCAGGTCCTGGTGGCCCAGCGAGATCCGGTGCGGTGGGAGACCTGCGCCGGTGAGCAGTGCCAACTGGGCGAGACCGCCGTGGCCGAGCTGGGCGTGGGTGGCCACCGACAGCCCCGTGGCGACGGCGGCGTGCGCCGAGGCCAGCAGGGCGCGGGTCTCCGGTTCGGTCGGCGTGTCGCCGTGGCTGCCGATCTCGCCGAGTACACCGGGCCGGATCCCGGTGTCGCCGATTCCGGCCTCGATCTCCCGTACGAGGGTCGCGGTCAGTTCCTCGACGCTCGCCCCGTCGAGCTCCGCCGGGTGGAACGGTTCGTAGTACCAGCCGGTGGCGGCCACCACCGTCACCCCGGCCTCCGCGGAGATCCGGGCCAGGGCGTGCGGACGGCGGCCCATGCCGCGGCAGGTCAGCTCGACGACCAGGCCGAGGCCGTACTCCTCGCGCAGGGCCGCCAGTTCCGCGGTGACGGCGGCCCCGTGCCGGTCCGCGTCGAGAACCGCCGCACCGTCACCGGCGCGGTCGAGATCGAGGACCAGATGTTCGTGGGCGAGCGCGGGCCCGCGCACGGCGGAGACGGGCAACGGCCCGGTGACGGTGCGCAGATGGTGCGACCGGCGCGCGGCGTCACCGGTGCCGGGCGCGGTGCCGGAGTCGGGGTGCTGCATGGTGCGGGGGCCTTCCTGTGTGGAGCGTGTTCGCCACGGCGGGTCTCGTAGCGCCCCTATCCCTTGATCGGAGTGAACAGATCCAGCCAGTAGAGGACGTTCAGCAGCACGCCGCCCACGATGACCGCGGCGGGCGCCGCCGCCATCCGCACCACGGGGCGGCCCATCGACTCGTTCAGCAGGTAGAGCCCGCCCACGATGAGGATGCCGAGGCCCCCTCCCATGACGTTGGCGGCCATCAGCGAACCGAAGAGGATGGCGAGCCCCAGCGCGTCGCCGATCGCGCTGCGCAGATGCTCGGAGGAGTCACGGACGCTGGGCAGTTTCCCGAGGACCTTGCCGATGGCGGAGAGTGCCAGCACCTCGATCGCGAAGACCGCCGCGCCGACGACTGCGGCGAGGAACGGGTTCGGCATGAGGTAGCCGATGGGGTAGACGAAGGTGAAGCCGGCGATGCCGTACGCGCCGGAGGCGAGCGCGGTCGTCGCGATCAGCGGTACGAAGCCGAACGCCCGGTAGAAGTCCACCTGGGCGGCCTCCGCGTAGTCGCCCTTGGCGATCAGGAAGCTCGTCGCCTCACCACCGCCGAACACATGCGACTGGGCCAGCACACAGACGCCCGCCCCGAGCAGCATGAACAGCGGCAGATGGCGGCGCAGCCGCAGCGCGCTCGCGCTGAAGAGCGAGGCCATCGGATCGTCCGCGTCGTCCGTCGCCCCGTTCTTCCCCTCCTGGGCCGGGTCGCCCGCCGCCGCTGCCTTCGCCGCCTCGGCCCGGTCCGACTTCCGCTGCGCCATGTCCTTGTTGACGGCGAAGCCGATGAGCGTCAGGACTCCGACGGCCATCGCGATGGAGCCGGGGAAGATGTCGGGCCAGACCTTCATCGTCATCACGACGAGCGCCAGCTCGACGACCGCGGCTATCCCGCCCCGTAGCCGCCCGAACTGCTTGGTGATGGCGAGCACCGGAAAGAGCGTGAACAGGAACAGGATCGGCGTCGACATCTGTTGGAGCGCGGTCAGGAAGTCGACGGGCAGGTCGTGGGCGAGGCTGTTGGCCCCGTTGAGGCCGAACACGACCACGGCGCCCCACGCGCCGCCGAGCAGCGGCGCGATCCACTTCTTGGGCGACAGGATGCCGAGGATGTCGGTGGGCAGGAAGACCAGCCACGGGTTCAGTACGCCGGTGGACAGCGCCATCGGGGCGCCGAGGCCGAAGATGAAGCCGGCGGAGAGACCGAAGGACACGGCGGTGGTGGCGTTGCGCGTGGACCGCCCCTGGATGAAGTCGAGCATGAAGGGGCGCACGCCGTCGTTGAAGACGGCCAGTGCCATATGAGAGATGAACGCGGTCAGCGCACACAGCGCTATCACGGTCAGTTGCTGTGCCAGCGAGAGGTCGAGGTCGGTCGAACTCGCTGCGAGGACGCTGTTCACGGGATTCACTCCTCAGTGCCCGGCGGGGCCTGGCCCGGCGCGGGGTCTTACGAGGTCTGTCGAGCCCTTGCGGGCTCGTACGGGGCCGTCAGCCGCGTGCGGCGATGGCGCGGGCCATGAGCGGGGCGATCACGTCGATCTGGTCGATGGCGAAGCCGAAGACCTTCTTGCCTTCCGCCAGCAGCGTGTTCACCTCGTCCTCCGTGGGCACGGAGCGGCCGAAGGTGTGGCATGTGGACTTGCCGAGCAGGCCGACGAGTACGCCGAGGGAGGCGCCGGCGCCGGTGTGGCAGGTGCCGAGGAAGTAGTCGGCCTGGCCGCCGCGGAGTTTCATCGCGGCGTCCATGTCGTTGGAGACCACGATCTCGATGCCGTCGAGGCCGAGCTTCTTGACGGTCTCGGTGACCTCGGCCTTGCCGACGCCGCCGGTGAGGATCTTCGTCATGGCTGGTTCCTTCTCATGTCTGGGGCCGTGGGGGCGAGTTCTGGTCGAGCAGGGCGAGGTGCAGTCCGAGGAAGTTGATCTCGGAGTCGGGAAGGGGGGCGCCGAGTTCCGATGCCGCCCGTTCGGAGACGGCGCGGGCCCGCGCCACCGCGGCCGGGTGTCCGGCGAGTTCGGCGGCGATCTCGGAGTCGGTGGGAAAGTCCGCGATCGGCTCTCCGTCGAGCAGCCTGGTGAGGGCCATCATGAGGTGACTGGTGAGCGTGCCGGCCGTCTCCTCGGTGACGGTGCGACCCTCGGCGGCCAGGGCGTCCAGCTCGGCCGTCACGAACGCGGCCGCCTCGGGCCGGACTTGGCCGCCCTCGCGGAACAGTTGAATGCGTAGGGCGAGCTGGTCGTCCATGGTGGTCCCTTCTCTTCGATACGACAGTAACCAGGATTTTGGATTTTGAGCAGAGGCTCGGCTTCTTCTTTTTCTGCGGACCCGGGGGGTGCCCGCCCCGACGGGGCGGGCCGGGCGTTCGGTACGTCAGGCGGACTGTCAGGCGGACGGTCAGTACGACGGGGCGCGCTCACCCCGCAGTACCTCGGCCTGGCAGGTGGTGATGAGCGACAGGTCGAGTGAGTCGCGTACGGCGCCGAGCGCCTTCGCCCCCTCGGTCCTGCCGATGATCGCGGCGCTGGAGTTGCGCAGTGACAGGTCGCGGGTGACCTCGTCGCCCAGCGGCAGTACGTCCACGCCGGCGCCGAGCCGGTCCTGGACCTCGTCGAGGTTCCACAGGGTGGCGTCGACGCGGTCGTGCGCGAACAGGTCGCGCAACTGCATGTACGACGCCTCGACCCACGTGATGTCCGAGCGTCCGGCGAAGACGCGCTCCGCGAGTATGCGCTGGTCCTCGGAGGCGTGGTCGACGGCGACCCGCAGTCCGTCGGTCTCCAGGGTCGCGCCGTGCCGCAGCAGCAGCCCGTGCGCTCCCACGTACGTGCCGGGGCCGAGGTCCGCGACCAGTTCCACGGGGCGCTCCTCGATCAGCCGGTCGGCGGCGAAGCGCGAGAGGACCACCAGGTCGACCTTGCCCTCGATCAACGCGGTGGTACGGGCCCCGGCACCGCGCATGAACGTGATCGCGAAAGGCGCCCCGGCCTGCTCGAACGCGGCGCGCAGTCCGGTGGCCAGCCCCTCGTAACGGTGCGAGTAGGGCAGCGGCATGGCCGCCAGGAGTGTGCCGAGACCCGAGAGTCGCCAGAGGACCGAGCGGTCGGAATCGACGAGGAACGTGCCCAGGTGGCCGCGCGCCGTCGTACGGATCGCGCCCGCCGTCTCGAGGAGTTGGAGCGCGGCCTGGACGGTGCCGTTGCCGACGCCCAGCTCCTCGGCGAAGTCGCGGACGCGGGGCAGGCGGGTGTCCGGTTCGTGGTTGAGCAGCAGGACGGCGAGCTGCCGGGCGGCGAGGCCGTTGCGGGTCAGGAAGCGTTCATCGAAGCCGGTCACGGAAGGGACAGTAACCAGTATTCTGGATACTGACAAGAGTGGCCGCCGGATGTCTTTCGCGTGGTCGGGTCGCGTTCTTTTCCGCTTGCTCGCAGGATGCCGCGCGCGCCGCAGTCCTCGGTACCGAGGCGGGCTCGCGGCGCGGACTACGGCACGGTGCCACCCCTG
>NZ_JBHUZM010000189.1:0-12427 GCF_042667665.1 Streptomyces sp. NPDC057307
TGCCAGGGGTGCCGGGGCCCACTCCGCGCGGCCGGCGGGACGCGCGTCGTCAGTCCTTGATCTCGCAGATCAAGGCGCCCGAGGTGAGCGAGGCGCCGACCTCGGCGGTGAGGCCCTTGATCGTGCCCGCGCGGTGGGCGTTGAGGGGCTGTTCCATCTTCATGGCCTCCAGGACGACGACGAGGTCGCCCTCTTCGACCTGCTGGCCCTCCTCGACCGCCACCTTCACGATCGTGCCCTGCATCGGCGAGGCGAGGGTGTCGCCGGACGCCGCCGAGCCCGCCTTCTTCGTGGCGCGGCGCTTGGGGCGGGCACCGGCGGCGAGGCCCGTGCGGGCCAGGCTCATGCCGAGGCTGGAGGGCAGCGAGACCTCCAGGCGCTTGCCGCCCACCTCCACGACGACCGTCTCGCGGCCGGGCTCGTCCTCGGTGTCCGAGTCACCGGGGAGGGTGAACGCGGGGATGGTGTTGACGAACTCGGTCTCGATCCAGCGGGTGTGGATCGTGAACGGGTCCGAGGTGAACGCCGGGTCGGTGACGACGGCACGGTGGAAGGGGATGGCCGTGGCCATGCCCTCGACCCGGAACTCGCCCAGCGCACGCGCGGCGCGCTGCAGGGCCTGCTCACGGGTGGCGCCGGTGATGACCAGCTTGGCGAGCAGGGAGTCCCAGGCGGGGCCGATGACCGAACCCGTCTCCACGCCCGCGTCCAGGCGCACGCCGGGGCCGGTCGGGGGGCTGAAGAGGGTGACGGTGCCGGGGGCGGGCAGGAAGCCGCGGCCGGGGTCCTCGCCGTTGATACGGAACTCGATCGAGTGGCCGCGGACGGCCGGGTCGCCGTAACCCAGCGCCTCGCCGTCGGCGATGCGGAACATCTCCCGTACGAGGTCGATGCCGGTGACTTCCTCGGTGACCGGGTGCTCCACCTGGAGGCGGGTGTTGACCTCCAGGAAGGAGATCGTGCCGTCGGTGCCGACGAGGAACTCGACGGTGCCGGCGCCGACATAGCCGGCTTCCTTCAGGATCGCCTTCGACGCCGCGTACAGCTGCTCGTTCTGCGCCGGGGAGAGAAACGGCGCCGGGGCCTCCTCGACCAGCTTCTGGTGGCGGCGCTGGAGCGAGCAGTCGCGGGTGGAGACGACGACCACGTTGCCGTGGGTGTCGGCCAGGCACTGGGTCTCCACGTGCCGGGGCTTGTCCAGATAGCGCTCGACGAAGCACTCACCGCGCCCGAACGCCGCCACGGCCTCGCGGACGGCGGAGTCGTACAGCTCGGGGACCTCTTCGAGGGTGCGGGCGACCTTCAGGCCGCGTCCGCCGCCGCCGAAGGCGGCCTTGATCGCGATCGGCAGACCGTGCTTCTCCGCGAACGCCACGACCTCGTCGGCGCCGGAGACGGGGTCGGGGGTGCCCGCGACCAGCGGGGCGCCCGCGCGCTGCGCGATGTGCCGGGCGGCGACCTTGTCACCGAGATCGCGGATCGCCTGCGGCGGCGGACCGATCCAGGTCAGACCCGCGTCGAGCACCGCCTGCGCGAACTCCGCGTTCTCCGACAGGAATCCGTAGCCCGGGTGGACCGCGTCGGCGCCGGAGTCCTTCGCGGCCTGGAGGACCTTGGCCACATCCAGATAGCTGGCGGCGGGGGTGTCCCCACCCAGCGCGAACGCCTCATCGGCCGCCCGCACATGCGACGCGTCCCGGTCCGGGTCCGCGTACACAGCCACCGAACCGATCCCGGCATCCCGGCACGCACGAGCAACACGGACAGCGATTTCGCCACGATTGGCGATGAGCACCTTGCGCACGATGGCTCCCTCCTGGAAACAAGCTGAGTTTAGGGACTGCCGACACGACCGATCGACCCGTCCCTAGTGGTGAGCTTGCCCACACGCGGTGTGATCCGAGGCCCGCTCAAGTCGCGAAATCCCTTGTGACGCAAGGGTACGCCGGGACTCTGCACCGCACAGTAATCGCCGTATGTGGTCGAGGTCTCTGTCAGGGCGCCCCGGCGCGTCTCGCGATTCTTTGTTGATTTCCTACTAACGCCTGCCGGATTCTTTGCCTCTGTCCGGGCCCTTGTCCGGGGGTTTACCGATGAGTAGCCTTCCCGATGCCGTACGTACTTGGGGTAACAGGGGAAGAGGTGGGTGCCGTGGTGCGCAGACCGGTGGCATGGGTGGCCGCGATCGTGCTGCTCGCGGAAGCCGTCGGCTTCGTTTTCGTCAACGGTCTGCTGGCCACCGTTGTCGACAACCAGCAGATGTCACTCGCCGGACTCGACCCGGACGCCATGTCCACCGGGACCTGGGCGGCCGGCTTCGGCCTCGGCCTCTACCTGGTCGCGTGCGCGGCCCTGCTGGTGCGCGCGGCCGTCACGGACCGGGGCTTCGGCCGGTTCGCGCGCCCCGTCCTGATCAGCTGCGCGATCCTGCACGGGCTGCTGGGTGCGCTGGCGGTCGGCCTGGTGGGCTGGACGGCGTTCCTGTTCATGATGGTCGTACTGGGGCTGATCGTGCTGACGCTGGTCGCGTACGGCGAGCGGGAGGCGCGGCCCGCGCGCCCCGCCGAGGCCGGGTCGCCGCCGCCGGTCGGGACGGGCCCCACCGCCGCCTGAACGCTCAGACCCAGAGGTCGACGACCGCGACGCCGTGCTCGGCCAGCAGGGCGCGCAGCAGCGGCATCGACAGCCCGAGCACGTTCCCGTGGCTGCCGTCGATCGCCTCGACGAACGGCGCTCCGAACCCGTCCAGCGTGAACGCCCCCGCCACCTGCAGGGGTTCACCCGTCGCCACGTACGCCGCGATCTCCGCGTCCGTCGGCTCACCGAAACGGACCAGGGTCGAGCCGGTCTGCGACACGCTGCGCCCCGTCACCGTGTCGATCACGCAGTGCCCGGTCTGCAGCACCCCCGACCGGCCGCGCATCTGCTTCCAGCGCGCCGTCGCGGTCTCGGCGTCGCCGGGCTTGCCGTGGGCCTCGCCGTCCAGCTCCAGCACCGAGTCGCACCCGACGACCAGCGCCCCGGCGGCCTCCGGACGGGCGGCCACGGCGGCGGCCTTGGCCTCGGCCAGCACCCGGGCCAGGGCGGCGGGTGTGGCGGCGGACAGGGCGTCCTCGTCGACCCCGCTGACGATCACTTCGGGCGCGAGGCCGGCCTGCTTGAGCAGTCCGAGGCGGGCGGGCGATGCGGAGGCGAGTACGAGGCGGCGCTGAGCGGTCATGCCGAGAAGGGTAGCCACCCGGGCCGTGGCGCCGCGGCGCGCGGCCCGAGCGCCTTCAATTCCTGGTGCGTGCTCCCCATACTTGTCCTACTACAAGGGGGTTGAGCATGGACACAGCAGGGTTAGCGTCAGCAGCGGTGCCGCTCATCGTGGCCGCGGTCACGGGGGCCGGAACCGCGGTCGGCACAGGTGCCGTGCAGGTGGTCTCCGACCTGGTGCGGGAGCGGCTGGGGGACTCGGAGCAGGGCCGGGCAGCTCTTACGGGGCTTGACCAGGCCCCCGACGACTCGACGGCGGCCGACCGGCTTCAGACGGCGCTGAGGGACGCCCTCGACGCGGATCCGGCGTTCGCGCGGCGGCTGATCGCCCTGCTCGAAGCGCCGCCGCTGCCCACAACTCCCCCGGCGCCTGCGGGGAGTGTGGTCATCGGGGACAGCAACCGGTTGCGCGGCAGCAACATCTCCCTCGGCCCGCTGTCGATCTCGACCACCCGCGGCGGTCCGGGCACCATGGTGACGCTGGTCGTCGTGGTGGTGGGGATAGTGGCGCTCGCCGTGTACGGAGGCGTGCGCGCGATCAACGGGGACGACTCGCCGCGTCAACGAAGCAGCGTGGCGCCGCAGCAGGACACCGCCGGGGCGCAGGAGGTTCCCGCACCCCCGGACGGCGCGGCGGCCTCGCCGGCCGAGGGGCAGCTCCGCACGGTCCTCGAAGACCGTGACGTGGTGGAGTCGGTCCTTCCCGGCTTGGATGCCGCGCCCGGCGGCTGGACCCAGAACGCCGACCCGACTGTGTTCGACGCCTCCGAGCAGGGGTGCCCGGACGATATGCCCGACGTGCTCTTCTGTGGCGAGGCCGAGTACGAGGACCCGTCGACGGACAATGTCGCCCACTTCCAGGTCCTCACCTTCTCAAGCGTCAAGTCGGGAGAATCGGCCTACCAGACCTGGCGGGAGGAGGACCCGCCCTCCCTGGCGCTGCCGGCCCTCGGCGAGGAAAGCCATGCGACCAGCCGTGAACGGGACGGGGCCAAGCAAGTGATGTCCGTGGTCAGGACCGGCAGCGTCGTGGCCGGCGTCACCTACGAGATCAGCGCGGTCGACTGGACCGATGTGTACGGCGCCGACCATCTGGAGCTTCTGACCCGCATGCTCACCTCTCGGGTTCAGCAGGCGCTCGACGGTCAGGCCCCCACCGCCCGAGCGGAGCTGTGACGGCGGACACCGGACGGGCCACGGCCGAGACCCGTCCGTGAGCGCCGTCGCGGGCCTCAGGGCGCGGTGGCCGGCTCCGGAGGGAGGGGAGTCAGCAGGTCGCCGTGGCGTCGGTCGAGCAGCCGCTCATGGGCGGGGGTGAACAGGCCCCGCCACTGACCGACCGCCAAGTCCTCGTCCTCGCGCGCCGGTTGGGCGGTGATCGCGGGGCCGGCGGCGGCCCGGGTCAGGCCGGTGACCTCCAGGAGCTGGGCCACGGCGCGCTCGCGGCCCGCCGCCGTGCCCCCGTGGGCGGGGCCGGCCAGGTCCTCGTGGGTGATCACCGTCACCGCCGGGTGGTGCAGCAGCCACTGGCAGCGCCGCGCCTCCTCCATCCCCGGGAAGCCCGGGTCCGTCAGCGCGAAGGTGATCTTCGCCTCCATCGTCGGCAGCGCGCCGACGATGTCGCGGTAGATGAGCTGCTCCGGCGGGGCTCCCGCCGGGTCGTCCGGCCGGGACAGCGAACGGAGCTGGCTGATGATCCGGTCCCGTACGTCCCGGTGGTGGAAGACGATCGGCGGCTGACCGCCGTTGTGCCAGGCGCGCAGGAGGCCCGCGTCCGCCCGCCGGAGGTCGAGGCTGTCGACGTACCAGCAGCCGCGGCCCGGCAGCAGGCCGGGCAACTCGCCGTCCGGCAGCCGGGCCAGCCGGCCCTCCAGCCCAGGATCGGCGGGCGAGGCCACGGCGACCGGCTGCCCCAGCCGCATCCACCACACCCGCCACAGGGCCCCGGCCGCCTCCCGGAAGGCCGTGTCGAGCACTTCCCGGTCCTCGACGCCGCGCTTGAGCAGCAGTTCGGCCTCGTCCGCGCCGTGGGCGGCCGTCAGCAGCGGGCGCATCGCCACCAGTTCGGGGGTGCCGGCCGGCCGGTCGTCGGCGGCCGGGACGGCGCTCATCGTGCCGTACGAGAGATGGCCGAGGGCGGACGTGAGGTCGGCCAGCAGCGGGGTGCCGCTGCCGGGGAGCGAGACGACGATCATCTGGGACACAGTCATGGACTCTCCGGGGAGGGCGGCTCGCACCCGGAGGCGGTACCGGGCCCGTACGCCCCGCTCAACGACGCGACGCCCGTCCGGGCACGCGCGCGGGGCCCACCGGGCCGGGGCGTCGGCGAACGCCGTCAGCGAACGCCGGAGACCAGCATCGCCAGCACCATGGCCAGCGCGAGGATGATGCCGGCGCGGCGCATCATCGCCTGCATGTCCCGCATTTCCTTGGGAGGTTCGTTCTCAGGATCCGACCAGAGCATGCGATCGATCCTGCGGCCGCGGCGGCCGGGACGCCTGAGTACCCGTACTCAAGCGACCCCGCCGGTCCGTCACACGACACCCCTCGGCCGGGCCGGTTCAGCCGGGCCAGTACGTCCGCGCCCATGCCCGCGGGCCCGCCCGGTGGGTCTCGCGGCGGGCGATGCGCGCCGGGTCCGACCAGTTCGGCTCGGGCGGCGCGGCGCCCGGCGTGGGCTCGGCCTCGGCCGCCGCCGCGCGGGCCCGGACCACCGCCAGTGCGGCGGCCAGCTCCTCCGGGGTCGGGTTGCCTCGTACGACTTTGATCATCGCGACCTCCTAAAGAGGGATGTTGCCGTGCTTCTTCGGGGGCAGGCTCTCGCGCTTCGTACGCAGTTGCCGCAGCCCCTTCACCAGATGCGCGCGGGTCTCGGACGGCATGATGATCGCGTCCACGTAGCCGCGTTCGGCCGCGACGTACGGGTTGAGCAGCGCGTCCTCGTACTCCGCGATCAGGCCGGCGCGCGTCGCCTCCTGGTCCTCGGCGGCGGCGATGGTGCGCCGGTGCAGGATGTTGACCGCGCCCTGCGCGCCCATCACCGCGATCTGCGCCGTCGGCCAGGCCAGATTGAGGTCGGCGCCCAGATGCTTCGAGCCCATGACGTCGTACGCGCCGCCGAACGCCTTGCGGGTGATCACCGTGATCAGCGGGACGGTCGCCTCCGCGTACGCGTAGATCAGCTTGGCGCCGCGCCGGATGATGCCGCCGTACTCCTGGTCGACACCCGGCAGGAAGCCGGGCACGTCCACGAACGTCACCACCGGGATGTTGAACGCGTCGCAGGTCCGCACGAACCGCGCCGCCTTCTCGGAGGCGTTGATGTCCAGACACCCGGCGAACTGCATCGGCTGGTTGGCGACGATGCCGACCGGATAGCCCTCGACCCGCCCGAAGCCGGTGATGATGTTCGGCGCGAACAGCGCCTGTGTCTCCAGGAATTCGGCGTCGTCCAGCACATGCTCGATGGCGGTGTGCATGTCGTACGGCTGGTTCGCCGAGTCCGGGATGAGGGTGTCCAGCTCCAGGTCCTCGGCGGTGGGCGCCAGTTCGGCGATCTCCGGGAAGGCGGGCGGCTCGGAGAGGTTGTTCGACGGCAGGTACGACAGCAGTGACTTCACGTACTCGACGGCGTCCTTCTCGTCACCCGCCATGTGGTGCGCGACGCCCGACGTCGTGTTGTGCGTACGCGCGCCGCCCAGCTCCTCGAAGCCGACGTCCTCGCCGGTGACCGTCTTGATCACGTCCGGCCCGGTGATGAACATGTGCGACGTCTGGTCGACCATCACCGTGAAGTCGGTGATCGCGGGCGAGTAGACCGCGCCGCCCGCGCACGGGCCCACGATGAGGCTGATCTGCGGCACCACACCCGACGCGTGCACATTGCGGCGGAAGATCTCGGCGAACAGGCCGAGCGCGACCACGCCCTCCTGGATACGGGCGCCGCCGCCGTCGTTGATGCCGACGATCGGGCAGCCGGTCTTCAGCGCGAAGTCCATGACCTTGACGATCTTCTCGCCGTAGACCTCGCCCAGCGAACCGCCGAAGATCGTGAAGTCCTGCGAGTAGACGCAGACCGGGCGGCCGTCGACCGTGCCGTAACCCGTCACGACGCCGTCTCCGTACGGACGGTTCTTCTCGATGCCGAAGTTGGTGGAGCGGTGCCGGGCGAACTCGTCCAGCTCGACGAACGACCCCTCGTCCAGAAGGAGGTCGATCCGCTCACGGGCCGTCAGCTTGCCCTTGGCGTGCTGCTTCTCCACCGCCCGCGCGGAGCCCGCGTGCGTGGCCTCCTCGATACGGCGCTGAAGGTCCGCGATCTTGCCCGCGGTGGTGTGGCTGTGCTCTGTTCCGCGGGCGGTTTCCGGCTCGGACATGGGGATGCGGCTCCCTGCGGTCTGCGGGTCTGTAGTTCTGCGGCTCGGCGTGTGGCTACTGATCCGTAGCGTATCGGCGGGCCTGGCGTTCGGCAGTGCGTCGTTGACCACACCTACGCTTGCCCGTATGACCGAGCAGAATGCCGCGGGCAGCCGCTGGACCGACCTCGAACGCCCGCCGCTGAACACCGTCGCCCTACGGCGCGGGCTGATCGTGCCGGGGCGCCTGTGGACGTCGCTCGACGTCGTCACGGCCACGGGATCCACCAACTCCGACCTCGCCGCCCGCGCGGACAGCCTCCCGGAAGGCGCGGTCCTCGTCGCCGAGGAGCAGACGCGGGGGCGCGGGCGGCTGGACCGCGCGTGGTCGGCGCCCGCCCGGTCCGGGCTGTTCCTCTCCGTACTGCTGCGGCCGGGACCGGACGTACCCGTGGCGCGCTGGGGGTGGCTGCCGCTGCTCACCGGCGTCGCCGTGGCGACGGCCGTCGCGCGCGCCGCGGGCGTCGACACGGCGCTGAAGTGGCCCAACGACCTGCTGGTGACGGTCGGCGGCAAGGAGGGCGACGAGGCGGCCAAGGAGGAGCGCAAGGCGGGCGGCATCCTCGCCGAGCGCGCGGGGGCCGACGCGGTGGTCGTCGGCATCGGCCTGAACGTCAGCCTCACCGAGTCCGAGCTGCCCGTCCCCGGCGCGGGCTCGCTCGCGCTCGCGAACGCGGTGTCCGTCGACCGCGACCCGCTGCTGCGGGCGGTGCTGCGCGGTCTGGAGCGCTGGTACGGCGCGTGGCGGGACGCCGCGGGGGATCCGGCCGCGTCGGGACTCCAGGAGGCGTACGTGGCGGGCTGCGCGACGCTGGGGCGCGCGGTACGGGCGGAGCTGCCGGGGGAGCGGCAGCTCGTCGGGGACGCGGTGGCGATCGACGGGGACGGGCGGCTGGTGATCGCGACGGAAGGCGGCGGACGCGAGGCGGTGGGGGCGGGCGACGTGGTGCACCTGCGCGCCGTCTAGGGCGGCTCCGGGGGACCCTCGGGGCCCGGTGGTGTCCGCTTTCCGGTGCCCCTCCGCGGTCCCCCCGGTCCGCGTTCCGCGACTACCCGCAACGGCGACCCCGACAGCCCCGACCTGCCGTATCGTTGAGGCGACCCACGACAGATCGGCAGGGGCAGTGCGCAGGGAACGGGCAGGAGGCGGCTGGTGACGGTCGACGACACGACCTCCGGTGGGGACGAAAAGCCGCCGTCGGACTCCTCCGGTCACCCCAACCCGCACCACGCCGTCGACCACACGGCCGAGCCCACCGACGACCCCCTCGCCATCCGGCTCGAACAGCTGATCCTCGGCGCCGAGCGGCGCTACACGCCCTTCCAGGCCGCCCGCACCGCCGGTGTCTCGATGGACCTCGCGTCCCGCTTCTGGCGGGCCATGGGCTTCGCGGACGTCGGCCAGGCACGGGCCTTCACCGAGGCCGACGTCCTCGCGCTGCGCCGGCTCGCGGGTCTCGTCGAGGCCGGCCTGCTGAGCGAGGCGATGTCGATCCAGGTCGCCCGGTCGACCGGACAGACCACCGCCCGGCTGGCGGAGTGGCAGATCGATTCCTTCCTCGCCGGTCTCACGGAGCCGCCCGAGCCGGGGATGACGCGGACCGAGGTCACCTATCCCCTGGTGGAGCTGTTGCTCCCGGAGCTGGAGGAGTTCCTGGTGTACGTGTGGCGGCGCCAGCTCGCCGCCGCCACCGGACGTGTCGTCCAGGCCGCCGACGACGAGGAGATGGTCGACCGCCGTCTCGCCGTCGGCTTCGCCGACCTCGTCGGATTCACCCGGCTGACCCGTCGCCTGGAGGAGGAGGAGCTGGGCGAGCTGGTCGAGGCGTTCGAGACGACCTGCGCCGACATGGTGGCCGCGCACGGCGGCCGGCTCATCAAGACCCTCGGCGACGAGGTCCTGTACGCCGCCGACGACGCGGGCACGGCCGCGGAGATCGCGCTGCGGCTCATCGAGACCATGACGCACGACGAGTCGATGCCCGCGCTGCGCGTGGGCATCGCGTTCGGCACCGTCACCACCCGGATGGGCGACGTCTTCGGCAACACGGTGAATCTCGCCAGCCGGCTCACCTCGATAGCCCCCAAGGACGCCGTCCTGGTCGACGGGGCGCTCGCGGAGGAGCTGATCCGGACGGGTGACACCCCCGCGTCCGAGGCCGAGGCGGTGGAGCAGGCGGCGGCGGCCGAGAAGGCGGGCGAGGAGCCGCACTCGTACCGCTTCGGCATACAGCCGATGTGGCAGCGGCCGGTGCGTGGCCTGGGCGTCGTGGAGCCCTGGCTGCTCACGAGACGGCCCAAGCCGGAGGCCTGACGGTCCGGACCGCCGCCTATGATCCCGGTCAACGATCGTTGACCGGGAAGCGGGTGGGTGCGGTGGGCGCAGAGGGCGACCAGCGGTTCGGGGAGTTCGTCGCGGTACGGCGGCACGGTCATGTGGCCGAGCTGGTGCTCGACCGGCCCAAGGCCATGAACGCGGTCTCGACGGAGATGGCGCGCTCCATCGGCGCGGCCTGCGCGGCGCTCGGCGCGGACCGGGACGTACGCGTCACCGTCCTCACCTCGACCCACGAACGCGCCTTCTGCGTCGGCGCGGACCTCAAGGAGCGGAACTCGCTGAGCGACGCGGAGTTGGTACGGCAGCGGCCGACCGCCCGCGCCGCGTACACCGGCGTACTGGAACTCCCGATGCCCACCGTCGCGGCCGTGCACGGCTTCGCCCTCGGCGGCGGATTCGAGCTGGCGCTCTCCTGCGACCTGATCGTCGCCGACCCGACGGCGGTCGTCGGGCTGCCCGAGGTGTCCGTGGGCGTGATCCCCGGCGGCGGCGGTACGCAACTGCTGCCGCGCCGGGTCGGAGCCGCCCGCGCCGCCGAACTCATCTTCACCGCACGGCGGTTGGCGGCCCCCGAGGCACACGAGCTGGGCCTGGTCGACCAACTGGTGGACGAGGCGGCCGACCGTACCGAGGCGCTGGCGCTGGCCTCCCGGATCGCCGCGAACTCGCCGGTCGGACTCCGGGCGGCGAAGCGGGCCCTGCGGCTCGGGCACGGGCTCGACCTGCGGGCCGGCCTGGAGGTCGAGGACGCGGCGTGGCGGTCGGTGGCCTTCTCCGGGGACCGTACGGAAGGTGTCGCGGCGTTCAACGAGAAGCGGAAGCCGGAGTGGCCCGGCGAGTAGGACGCACGTCCGCCTCGCGTGGTGGACGGAGAGTGACGCCGCCTCGCTCCGAGTGATCAAATCACCCCAAAACACCCTAAGGTGGGGTGATGGGAGAGGACGTACGGCTACGGGCCGTGGTGGAGCTTGCCCAGGCCATGGCCTCGGCGCACACCCCGCACGAGTCCTGGCGGGCCGCCGCGCTCGGCGCGCGCGACGCGCTGGCCGGCAGCTTCGCCGCGCTGTCCGTGTGGGAGCGGGACCTCGGGCAGCTCAAGGTCCTCGTGAACGCGGGGGATCTGGCGGAGGGGGAGGAGGAATTCCCCGAGGACGAGTCCTATCCGGTGCACCGGTTCCCCGAGATCGCGGAATTCCTGCACGAGCGGTGGGCGGGCGGCGGCGAGCCCAACGCGTGGGTCGAGACGGTCGACGGCCCGGCCGCCGCGGCCGGTGCGCCCGGCTACTGCCACCAGCGGGTCGCCGCGCTGCGCAGGCGCCGCCGGGGGTGCTGCGTCGTCGCGCCGATCGTGCTGCACGGGCGGGCCTGGGGGGAGCTGTACGTGGCGAGGCCGCTCGGCGTCCCGGTCTTCGCGCGCGCCGACGCGGACTTCGCGACCGTCATCGCGTCCGTCGTGGCGTCGGGGATCGCACAGACGGAACGGCTCGAAGAGGTCCGCCGGCTGGCGTTCACGGACCCCCTGACGGGTCTGGCGAACCGCCGCGCGGTGGACATGCACCTGGACGAGGCGGTCGCGCTGCACCGCACGGACGGGTCGGTCGTCAGCCTCGTCGTCTGCGACCTCAACGGCCTCAAGCGGGTCAACGACACCCATGGTCACGCGGTCGGTGACCGGCTGCTGGAACGGTTCGGCTCGCTGCTCTCGGTGTCCGGCGCGCAGTTGCCGGGGGCGCTGGCGGCGCGGCTGGGCGGCGACGAGTTCTGTCTGCTGACGGTGGGGCCGACCTCGGACGAGGTGGTCGCGGTCGCCGACGAACTCTGCCGCCGGGCCGCGGAGTTGGAGCTGGGCGAGGGGGTGGCGTGCGGGGTCGCGTCGACGGGGGACGCGATCGGGCCGCTGAAGTCCGCCCGGCGGCTGTTCCGCCTGGCCGACGCGGCGCAGTACCGCGCGAAGGCGGCGCGGTCGGTGGGGCCGGTGGTGGCGGGGCGGGACGGGGGAGTGGTGCGCCTGGCGGACGAGCCGCCACGGGCGGCGGAGGGCGGGGAGCGTCGGCGGTTCCGGGGGATGCGGGGGTCCTCCGGGGGTGGTGGGTGAAGGGGGTTTCGTTTGCCGGTGCCGCGCCTGCGGGCCGGTGGTCGTTGTCCTCAAGCGCCGGACGGGCTGGGTGGTTGCGGTGGTCGGCTGACGGTCGGGGTGCGGGTTGCCGTCCCGGCGGGTTGCTGTTTCGTTGGCGTGGGCGGGGTGCGGGGCCTCCGGAGGGGTATGTCCGGACGGCGTGACTTACGCCGCGTGCAGCGCTCGTTGGACCCGACGCGGCCTCCTTGTCCACGCGACACAAGTCAGCCTGAGTGTCCGAACACACCCCTCCTGCGACCCCGCCCCCCTCACGCCGTCGCGACACCGGTACAAGCCACC
>NZ_JBHUZM010000190.1:0-12418 GCF_042667665.1 Streptomyces sp. NPDC057307
CAACCGGCCGGGCGCCCCTCTTCGTACGTAAGACCTTCGGCTACGCCGACTTCTCGTGGCGGCCGTCGTTCTTCACGATCCGCGGCTCGCGCGGGACCAGCGTCGGGTTCACGTTGTTGCGGACGACGTCCGCCGTGATGACCACGCGGGCCACGTCCTTGCGGGACGGGACCTCGTACATCACCGACTGGAGGACCTCCTCCAGGATCGCGCGCAGACCGCGCGCGCCCGTGCCGCGCAGGATCGCCTGGTCGGCGATGGCCTCCAGCGCCGGGAGGTCGAAGTCCAGCTCCACACCGTCGAGTTCGAAGAGGCGCTGGTACTGCTTCACCAGCGCGTTGCGCGGCTCGACCAGGATCTTGAGGAGTGCCTCACGGTCCAGGTTGTGCACCGAGGTCAGGACCGGCAGGCGGCCGATGAACTCGGGGATCATCCCGAACTTCACCAGGTCCTCCGGCATGACCTCCTGGAACTGGTCGCTCTCCTCGATCTCGCGCTTGGAGCGGATCGTCGCGCCGAAGCCGATGCCCTTCGCGCCGGCCCGTGACTCGATGATCTTCTCCAGGCCCGCGAAGGCGCCGCCCACGATGAACAGCACGTTCGTCGTGTCGATCTGGATGAACTCCTGGTGCGGGTGCTTACGGCCGCCCTGCGGCGGGACCGAGGCCGTCGTGCCCTCCAGGATCTTCAGCAGGGCCTGCTGGACGCCCTCGCCGGAGACATCGCGGGTGATCGACGGGTTCTCGCTCTTGCGGGCGACCTTGTCGATCTCGTCGATGTAGATGATCCCGGTCTCGGCCTTCTTGACGTCGTAGTCGGCCGCCTGGATCAGCTTCAGCAGAATGTTCTCGACGTCCTCGCCGACATAGCCGGCCTCCGTCAGCGCCGTCGCGTCCGCGATCGCGAACGGTACGTTCAGCATCCGGGCCAGCGTCTGGGCGAGGAGCGTCTTGCCGGAGCCCGTGGGGCCCAGCAGCAGGATGTTGGACTTGGCGAGTTCGATCGCGTCGTCACGGCTTCCGCCGCCGTTCTCACCGGCCTGCACGCGCTTGTAGTGGTTGTACACCGCCACCGAGAGGGCCTTCTTCGCGGGCGCCTGCCCGACGACGTAACCCTCCAGGAACTCGTAGATCTCCCGCGGCTTGGGCAGTTCCTCCCACCGCACCTCGGAGGTCTCGGCGAGCTCCTCCTCGATGATCTCATTGCAGAGGTCGATGCACTCGTCGCAGATATAGACCCCGGGACCTGCGATGAGCTTCTTCACCTGCTTCTGGCTCTTCCCGCAGAACGAGCACTTGAGCAGGTCGCCGCCATCACCGATGCGTGCCACGAGGTGCTTCCCCTTCGCCTGGGAGCAGCCTGGTTCAGCGGCTCCTGTGCCTCATACCCGACGGTACCTTGCCTGGCCCCCCGTTCGGGCCCCCCTTGGCACGGTTCACGTGGACGTGAGACCACGCGCGCCGCGCCAAGGGCACCGGACGGGTCAGGCCGCTGCCGCCGCCGTGGTCTTACGGGTCGAGACGATCTGGTCGACCAGACCGTACGCCAGAGCGTCCTCGGCGGTCAGGATCTTGTCGCGCTCGATGTCGTCGCGGACCTTCTCGATCGGCGTCGTGGAGTGCTTGGCCAGCATGTCCTCGAGCTGCGCGCGCATGCGCAGGATCTCGTTGGCCGCGATCTCCAGGTCGGAGAGCTGCTCACGGCCGGTCTGGCTGGACGGCTGGTGGATCAGGACGCGCGCGTTCGGCAGGGCCAGGCGCTTGCCCGCCGTGCCGGCCGCGAGCAGGACCGCCGCCGCGGAGGCGGCCTGTCCCATGCAGACCGTCTGGATGTCCGGCTTCACGAACTGCATCGTGTCGTAGATGGCCGTGAGGGCCGTCATCGAGCCGCCGGGGCTGTTGATGTAGATCGAGATGTCACGGTCGGGGTCCATGGACTCCAGGCACAGCAGCTGCGCCATGACGTCGTTGGCCGACGCGTCGTCGATCTGGACACCGAGGAAGATCACGCGCTCCTCGAAGAGCTTCGCGTACGGGTCGTACTCGCGTACGCCCTGCGAGGTGCGCTCCACGAAGCGCGGGATGACATAGCGGTTGTCCACCTGAGGGCCGGTGTAGAGGCCGCTCGCAGAGGCGCCGGGGTAGTTGTTCATGTGGGTGTTCACCATCCTGGTGGCGTTCGAAGGGCTGACGTGGCCGGTCCGGGGCGTGACTCTCGCCCTCAGGCGCCGGTGCCGCCGCCGCCCGGAACACCCGAAGCAGCGGAGATGATCTCGTCGATGATGCCGTAGGAGACGGCCTCCTCGGCGGTGAACCAGCGGTCGCGGTCACCGTCGCGGATGATGGTCTCCTCGGTCTGACCCGTGTGACGGGCGGTGATCTCGGCCATGCGCTTCTTCGTACGGAGAAGCTGCTCGGCCTGGATCTTGATGTCGGAGGCGGTGCCGCCGAGGCCCGCGGAGCCCTGGTGCATGAGGATGTCGGTGTTGGGCAGCGCGAACCGCTTGCCGGCGGTGCCGCCGGTCAGCAGGAACTGGCCCATGGAGGCCGCCATGCCCATACCGATGGTCACCACGTCGTTCGGGATGTACTGCATGGTGTCGTAGACCGCCATGCCCGCCGTGACGGAACCACCGGGGCTGTTGATGTAGAGGTAGATGTCCTTCTCGGGCTCGGCCGCGAGGAGAAGGAGCTGCGCGGTGATCTTGTTGGCGATGTCGTCGTCGACCTGCTGGCCGAGGAAGATGATCCGCTCACCGAGCAGTCGGCTGTAGACCTGGTCGCCGAGGCCACCACCGAGGGACGGCTCACCGGCGGCGTAAGGCATCAGATTCGTCACGTATCCACCTGCTCGTCTCTGACGGCTTCGGCCGTCTCAGCGTCTTTCGTTCCGGGGGACGGGGGAGACCCCAGCCCTCGTATTCATGGACCCTAACGCGCTGGTCGGCGGGCGCCATCCCGCTTCCTGGACTGTTCGCTGGCAGCGCAAGGTAGTTGGGTCGTCGCAGGGACCGTGGGCCCGGTGGGGAAACGGGGCGGGCCCCGGGCGCGAGTCGCGTCCGGGGCCCGGAGATCCGGTGGAGCGGGGTCTCTCAGCCCTCGTTCTTCGTGTCCGCGGGGGCGTCGCTCTTGTCGGCCTCGGCGGTCTCGGTGGCCTCGGCGGTCTCGTCCGAGGTGGCCTCGACGGCGTCGACCGTCTCGGCGGTCTCGTCCGTCTCGTCGTCCTCGAGGTCGACGACCTCACCGTTGGTGTCCGTCACCTTGGCGGACTCCACGACCACGGCGAGCGCCTTGCCGCGGGCGACCTCGCCGACGAGCATCGGCACCTGGCCGCCTTCGACGACGGCCTGCGCGAACTGGTCGGGCGACATGCCGGAGGACTGCGCGCGACGCATGAGGTGCTCGGTGAGCTCCTCCTGGTTCACGTTCAGTTTCTCCTTGTTGACCAGCTCGTCGAGGATGAACTGGGTCTTGATGCCCTTGACCGCCTGGTCCTTGGTCTCCTCGTCGAACTCCTCCTCCGTCTTGCCCTGGATCTCCAGGTACTTCGGAAGGTCGAGGCCCATCTGACCGAGCTGGTGGTGCTCCAGGTTGTGCTTACGCGTCTTGATCTCGTCCTCGAGAAGCTTCTCGGGGATCGGGACCTCGACCAGCTTCAGCAGCTCGTCGAGGACGCGCTCCTGGGCCTGGGTGGCCTGGTCGTACTGCTTCATGCTGCCGAGGCGCTTGCGGCTGTCCGCCTTCAGCTCTTCGAGGGTGTCGAACTCGCTGGCCATCTGCGCGAACTCGTCGTCCAGGTCGGGCAGCTCGCGGGCGGCGACCTGGCTGACCTTGACGGCGACCTCGGCGTCCTTGCCCTCGGCGGTGCCGCCCTTGAGCTGGGAGGTGAAGGTGGCCTCGCCACCGGCCTCCAGGCCGGTCACGGCCTCGTCGATGCCTTCGAGCAGCTCGCCGGAGCCGATGGTGTACTGCACGTCACTCGCGACGCCGTCCTCCAGGACCTCGCCGTCGACCTTGGCCTCCAGGTCGATCGTGACGACGTCACCCTCGGCGGCGGCGCGCTCCACGGTGTTGGTGGAGGCGAAGCGCTCACGCAGCTCGTCGACGGACTTGTCGACGTCCTCGTCGGACACGTCGACCGCGTCGACGGTGACCTCGATGCCGGAGTAGTCCGGGATCTCGATGACCGGGCGGATGTCGACCTCGGCGGTGAAGGACAGCAGCTCGCCGTCCTTCAGCTCCTTGATGTCGACCTCGGGCTGCCCGAGGACATTGAGCTCACCCTCGTTGACGGCCTCCGTGTAGAACTTCGGAAGGGCGTCGTTGACGGCCTCCTCCAGCACAGCTCCACGGCCGAACCGCTGGTCGATGACGCGGGCCGGGATCTTGCCCTTACGGAAGCCCTTCACCGTGACCTGCTCGTTGATCTTCTTGTACGCCGCGTCGAGGCTGTCCTTGAGCTCCTCGAAGGGCACCTCGACAGTGAGCCGAACCCGGGTCGGGTTCAGGGTCTCCACGGCGCTCTTCACGGTTCGGTCTCCTTGGTGGCTGATTCTGGGGTTCTGCCGCCCGCCGTGACTCCGGCGGACCAGCGGATTCGGCCCGGTTCTTCACAGTCTCTTCAGACACACGGGCACGCAGCTTGCATAGTAGCCGCAAGCCGGATGAGGCCCACAACGCGATCATGAACAGGCACGGGTACTGATGGTCGGGGTGGCCGGATTCGAACCGACGACCTTCCGCTCCCAAAGCGGACGCGCTACCAAGCTGCGCCACACCCCGTCGGTGCGACACGTAGGGTACATGCCCGCGAGCGGTGCGCCGGACCTATTAACCGGCGAGGATTCCGGCGAGGATGTGGTGTGCGTGGGGCGCCACCGACCCGCTACGATGTTTCCCGTGCCGCGGTCCACGTGACCTGCGGCGCGTGCGGGCGTAGCTCAATGGTAGAGCCCTAGTCTTCCAAACTAGCTACGCGGGTTCGATTCCCGTCGCCCGCTCCGTATGACACAGGGCCAGGTCGGAGGGTGATCCTCCGGACTGGCCCTGAGTCGTTGGCGGCCACCGTCTGCCGTTCGTTCCTCGGCCGCCGGGCGGCCGGGGGCGAAGCCGAGCGCGGGCACGCCGGTCAAGTCGTTGCGGCGCGCTAGAAGTTGATCTGGTTGATCGTCTCCGCTATCGAGTCCAGGAACCTGTTCACCGACGGCGCCATGTCCGTGGATGCCAGGAAGAAGCCGAACAGGACCGCGACGACGGCCGGGCCGCCCTTCAGGGAGCCGCCGCGGATCAGTACCACGAGGACGATCGCCAACAGCAGCACCACAGACAGTGAAATGGCCACAACTGATCACACCCTCGGTCGGTCCGCCTTGCCGGCCGCGGGAGCTCACGGCCTCGCACATACCCGCTGCCTCCATCGTGCCACCAACCGCCCCTCAGGTGTGGGTCCGTGACCAATCATCGAGGTATGGATCGCGCCAATCGGCCGACGGGCGTGCCGGGTGGGCGACCGGTTGGGACCGTGGTGGGCGGATAAACGCGGACGTCAATTCCGCGTGATCGTTTCGCTGTATACACAGCTCCTTCACAGCCAATTATGAGGTGAACCTCAGACACCTACCCCCGGAATTCGCTCGCAGTCGCATGGGGGGCAACACCCTGCGGATATGCCCCATTTAAGGGGGATTAACAGGGGCATATCTACTGGTGGGCGACTGTTTCGGTGTCCAACACCCCACTTTCCCCGGAGGTTTTACTCAGCACATTGTGCGGCGCTAGGCTTAATCAGATGTCCCCCGCTCCGCACGGATATGAGAGGGCCCCGCTCCCCCGCACGCGGGAGTTGGATCCCGTCCCCCCAACGGCACTGACCGCATCGGCCGCTGTGGCTGAAACCCCTGTACGGACCCCTCAGGATTCCGCGAAGTCGACGCCCCCCGCGGCCAAGACGTCCACGAAGCGAGACGCGTTCTTCGACAACGCGAAGTACCTGGCCATCGTGCTGGTGGCCATGGGCCACGCCTGGGAGCCCGTGATGGAGGGCAGCCGGGCGACGAAGGCGATCTACATGGTCGTCTACTCGTTCCACATGCCGGCCTTCATCATCATCTCCGGCTACTTCTCCCGGAGTTACACCGGCAGACCCCACCAGATCAGACGGCTGCTGACCGGTATCGCGGTCCCGTACATCGTCTTCGAGGTGGCGTACTCGCTGTTCAAGCGGGTCACGAACGATCCCGGCCACCCGATCAGTCTGCTCGACCCCTGGTATCTCACCTGGTTCCTGGCCGCGTTGTTCATCTGGCGGCTGACCACCCCGATCTGGCTGTCGCTGCGCCATCCCCTGCCGGTCGCCCTCGGTATCGCCGCGCTCGCCTCCTTCACGCCGAACATCGGCGCGGACCTCAACCTCCAGCGCGTACTGCAGTTCCTGCCGCTCTTCGTCCTGGGGCTCGTACTCAAGCCCGAGCACTTCCAGTTGGTCCGCCGGCGTGAGGTCAGGCTGCTGGCCGTGCCGGTCTTCGCGGGCGCGCTCGTCTTCGCTTACTGGGCGGCCGTCCGGATGGAGAACGCGTGGTTCTACCACAACAGCGCCGCGCAGGATCAGGGGGCGCCGTGGTGGATCGGCGTCGTCATGACCTTCGCGCTGTTCGGTACCTCGGTGGTGCTGACGGCGGCGTTCCTGGCGTGGGTGCCGCGCCGCAAGATGTGGTTCACGGCGCTCGGCGCGGGCACGATCTGCGGCTATCTGCTGCACGGCTTCCTGGTCAAGGGCGCCGTCTACAGCGGGATCTTCGACACCAACGCCTGGCTGACCGAGCCGGCCGGCCGGGTGTTCCTGACGCTGCTCGCGGGCGTCGCGATGACGCTGCTCTGCACACCGCCGGTGCGACGGTTCTTCCGCTTCACGATGGAGCCGGAGCTGGCGTGGGCCTTCCGGCGGGAACCGGCGCGGGAGCCGGCGTCACGCGCGGGGCAGGCCAAGTAGCCGTCGTACCTCCGCGTATTTCTCGGTGAGCCTGATCCGGGTCGCCTCGTCCAGCACGGCGAGGCGGCCCGGATCCGCGTTGTGCGCCAGATCCGACTCCTTGACGAGGAGCGCGCCCGGTGTGGCCAGAATGCGGCGGGTGTACGTGACGGTGCCCTCGCCCCTCACCTTCGTCACCGCCAGGACCATGGCCTTGACCGCCTCCGGCAACGCCGCCGCGTCGAGCCACGCGCGGGAGAGCGCGTCGTCCTCGACGGAGTCGTGCAGCCAGGCCGCCGCGATCTGCTCGTCCGAGCCGCCTCGCGCCCTGACGCCGTCGGCGACCGCCTGAAGGTGCTCCGCATACGGCCGGCCCGCCTTGTCGGTCTGCGCGGCATGGGCCTCGCGGGCGATCAACTCCACCTCGGCCAGGCTGAGATACGTCATGCGTCCAACTCCATGGGTCGGTCAAAAGTTGCAGGATAAATCGTTTGGTAAACTAATTACTGACGCTTCCTTGACGCGCCTTTGACTTGATGGAGGAACGGTCCCATCGGACACGCAGACACGCTCATAGCCATGGGCGGCGCCTTCCTCGCCGCCGCTTTCCTCGCCCGCCTCGGCAGCCGGATCGAGCTGCCGACGATCCCGCTGTTCATCCTGGCCGGAATCCTGCTCGGACCGCACACGCCCGGCATCGTGCTCGTCTCCGACCCGCACGAGCTGGAGATGCTGTCGGCACTCGGCCTCGTACTGCTGCTCTTCTACCTCGGTCTCGAATTCCATCTGGACGATCTGAAGGCCGGCGGCCGCAAGATGGCCCTCGCCGGCGGCGCCTATCTCGCGCTGAACGTCGGCGCCGGGCTCGGCTTCGGTTTCGCGCTGGGCTGGGGCACGTCCGAGGCGCTGGTCCTCGCCGGTGTGCTCGGTATCTCCTCGTCCGCGATCGTCACGAAGATCCTGGTCGACCTGGGCCGGATCGGGAATCCCGAGACGAAGCCGATCCTCGGGATCATCGTCGTCGAGGACATCTTCCTGGCGCTGTACCTGGCCGCGCTCCAGCCGATCCTGTCCGGCGCGGACAGTCTTTCCGCCGCGCTGGTCGACGGCGGGAAGGCGTTCGGATTCCTGTTGCTGCTGGCGCTCGCCGCCCGCTTCGGCAAGAAGGTCATCGGCCGCCTCATCAACACGAAGGACGACGAGTTGCTCGTCATCTCCTTCCTGGGCGCCGCGGTCTTCATGGCCGGGGTCTCCGAGTGGTTCGGTGTCGCGGACGCGATCGGCGCGTTCATGGTCGGTCTGATGCTGGGCAGTACGACCTCCGGCGACCGGATCCGCACGCTCGTACATCCGCTGCGGGACGCGTTCGGCGCCATCTTCTTCTTCGCCTTCGGGCTGTCCATCAACCCGGGCGACCTGCCGACGGTGCTGTGGCCGGTGCTGGCCGCCGTCGCCGTGACGCTGACGATGAACATCCTGGCCGGGCTGGTCGCCGGCCGCGTCTACCGCTTCGGGTCCGGTCCCGCGGCGAACATCGCCACGACGCTGGTGGCGCGGGGCGAGTTCGCCCTGATCCTCGCGACGATGGCGGCGGGGGCGGCACTGGACGAGCGCCTGGCCCCGTTCATCGCGGGCTACGTCCTGATCCTCGCGGTCCTCGGCCCGCTGGCGGCGGCCAAGTCGCACTGGCTGGCACGGGTGTTGCCGGGCGGCGGACGCGATGGCGGTCCCTCCGGCGGTGACGCCTCGCACGGTGAACTGTCGCTCGCGAAGACATCGGGCGCCTGACCGTCGACGGGGTCGGTACCCAAGGGCGCCGACCCCGACCGGCCCGCCTAGTCGACCGGCCCGCTCGACCGGTCCGTCTACTCGACCGGTCCGCTCAATCGGTCCGCCTACTCGGCTCGCTCGGCCGGCTCGGTCGCGGAGTCAGCCCTCGCGGCAGATCAGCAGTAGCGCCCTGTCGTCGTTCACGTGTTTCGCGACCGCCTCGATCAGGTGCCAGGCCGCACCCTCGAAGCCCGCCGCGACGTAGCGGTCCGCCTCCCCCGAGAGGCGGTCGATGCCCTCGCTCAGGTCGCGGCCCGACGCCTCGACCAGGCCGTCCGTGAACAGCATCAGTACGTCGCCCGGCAGCAGTGAGCCCTTCACCGGGTCGAACTCCGCGCGGTCGTAGACGCCGAGGAGCGGGCCCTCGGCCGCCATCTCCTCCCAGCGGCCGCTGCCCGCGTGGAGCTGGAGCGCGGGCAGGTGGCCGGCCGACAGCAGTTCGTAGTCGCCCGATTCGAGGTCCAGGACGAGATGGATGGAGGTCGCGAAGCCCTCGTCCCAGTCCTGGCGGAGCAGATAGCCGTTGGCGGCCGGCAGGAAGGCGTGCGGCGGGAGCGAGCCGAGCAGGCCGCCGAACGCGCCGGACAGCAGCAGTGCGCGGGAGCCCGCGTCCATGCCCTTGCCGGAGACGTCCGTGAGGACGACTTCGAGCGTGCGGCCCCCGTTGGTGCGGGCCGCGACGACGAAGTCGCCGGAGAAGGACTGGCCGCCGGCCGGGCGCAGCGCCATCTCGCGGTGCCAGCCCTTCGGCAGGTGCGGCAGGGCGCTCTGGACCCGGATGCGTTCGCGCAGGTCGAAGAGCATCGTGCCGCCGCGCCGCCACGGAACACCGACGCGGGCCCGGAACTGGGCGATGAGCAGCCCGAAGAGCCCGCAGGCGGCCACCACCAGGACGGTGCCCGGCGTGACCGTGGCCGGCCCCTGGTCGTACGGGCCGAGGACGAGCGATTCGACGATCAGGGCGGTGGCGGCGGCCGCGTACAGACTGAGCAGGCTGGAGGGCCGCAGCAGCAGTCCCCCGGCCACGATCGGCAGGACCAGCGCGGACGGCGCGAACCAGACCGGGACCGCCATGGTGGCGAAGGCGATTCCGGGGACGGTCAGGAGCAGTCCGACGAGTGCGATCCAGTCCGAGCCGTCGCCCCGGAAGTAGTCGACACCGGATTTGCGCACGGCGTTGCGGGCCCGGTGCAGCGACTTGCGCATCCGGGCCGTGTACGAATCCGCTTTCGCGCCACTGGCCATTGTCGTTGGACCTTATCCATCAGCGGGCCCGGCGTGCAGGGGGACCCCTGTGACATTGCGTTCGATACCGGGTCGCCTCGACCACCCGCGTCCTGGTACTGATGGCATATGACCACAGACTTGCGAGTACTCGAAGCCTCCGACTGGGACCGCTGGTTCGGGACGTTGGAGAGAGCATTCGGCGGTGGCCTCACCAACTCCACGGAGGAGCGCGAGGTGTGGCGCTCCGTGACCGAGTGCGAACGGTCCGTCGGGGTCTGGGACGGCGACGAGTGCGTGGGGACCGCGGGGGCCTACACCTTCGGGCTCACGGTGCCCGGCGGCGGTGTGGTGTCCGCGGCGGGCGTGACGATGGTGAGCGTGGCGGCGACGCATCGGCGGCGCGGGATCCTCACCTCCATGATGCGGCGGCAGTTGGACGACGTCCGCTCGTGGGGGCAGCCGGTCGCGCTGCTGACCGCGTCGGAGCCCGGGATCTACGGCCGGTTCGGATACGGCGTCGGCGCGCGGCAGTTGAGCGTCGAGATCGACACGTCGCGCGTCTCGGTCCGGGTGCCGGCCGATGGCGGGACCGACGGGGCCGAGGGCACCGGCGCGGGGGTACGGCTGCGCTACGTCGCGGTGGACGACGCGCGCGAGTCGATCGAGTCGGTGTACGCGCGCCTGGTCGAGACCCGCCCCGGCATGCTGGAGCGCCGGCCCGGCTGGGACCGGAAGCTGCTGATCGACCCGCCGGAGGGACGCGAGGGCGCCTCCGCGCTCGAGTGCGTACTCGCGCGGCGCGGCGAGGGCGACGACGCCGAGACGGTGGGGTACGTGCTCTACCGCATCAAGCCCACCTGGGGTTCGGGGGCGTTGCCTCAGGGCACGGTCGTGGTCGATCAGGTGGCGGCCCTGGACCCGGACACATACGCCACTCTGTGGCGCTTCCTCGCCGAGATCGATCTCACATCGACGGTGAGCGCGTCGAGCCTGCCGGTGGACGACCCGATCCAGTTCCTGGTGTCCGACGTCCGGCGCTCCCACCTCACGGTGCGGGACTCGCTGCACGTACGCCTGGTGGAGGTGGGCGCGGCGCTCGCGGCGCGCGCCTATCAGGCGCCGGTGGACCTGGTGTTCGAGGTGGACGACGCCTTCTGCCCCTGGAACGAGGGGCGTTGGCGGCTGACCGGTGACGAGAAGGGCGCGTCCTGCGAGCGCACGGCGGACGCGGCCGATCTGTCGCTCTCCGTACGGGAGTTGGCCACGATGTATCTGGGCGACGTCTCGCCGGCCGCGCTGGCGCGGGCGGGGCTCGTACGCGAACTGCGCCCCGGCGCGCTGACGGAGGCGTCGGTGGCCTTCACCTCGCCGGTGGCGCCGTGGCTGCCGCACGGCTTCTGAGCGGAGACGACCGCCGAGTGGAGGCGGCTGCTGAGCGGAGACGGCCGCCGGGTGAAGGCGGTCGCCGAGTGCAGACGGTCGCCGAGTGGAGCCCGGGTGTCAGCCCTTCTGGCACCCCGGGCACCAGAAGAGGTTGCGGGCGACGAGTGACGCCGTACGGATCTCGCTGCCGCACAGATGGCACGGCATGGTCGCGCGCCGGTAGACGTACACCTCACCGCCGTGGTCGTCCACGCGCGGCGCGCGGCCCATCGCCTCGGGCAGATGCTCGGGCCGTACGGTGTCGATGCGGTTGTGGCGCACGCCCTCGCGCATCAGCGCGACGAGGTCGGCCCAGATCGCGTCCCACTCGGCGCGGGTGAGGTCACGGCCGGTGCGGTACGGGTCGATGCCGTGGCGGAAGAGGACTTCGGCCCGGTAGACGTTGCCGACGCCCGCGATGATCTTCTGGTCCATGAGCAGGGCGGCGACGGTGGTACGGGAGCGGGAGATCCGCGTCCAGGCGCGCTCGGGGTCGTTGCCGGGCGCGTCCGGCGGGCGCAGCGGGTCGGGGCCGAGCCGATCGTGTATCGCCTGCTTCTCCGGTTCGGTGATCAGGGCGCAGGCGGTGGGGCCGCGCAGCTCCATGTACGACGTGTCGTTGAGCAGGCGCAGCCGGACGGTGTCGGTGGGCGGCGGGGCGGGGGTGTCGCCGAGCGCGACCTTCCCGAAGAGGCCGAGGTGGACATGGATCCAGCCGCTGTCGCCGAAGCCGACGAAGAGATGCTTCCCGTGGGCGCTCGCGCCGTCGATCACCCGGCCGTCGAGGAGCGCGGCGCTCTCGGCGAACCGGCCCTGGGGGCTGCCGACGCGTGCCGGGTCCCCGGCGAAGCGGCCGGTGAGGTCCTGGGCGAGGCGGTGGATCGTATGCCCCTCGGGCACGGGGACTCACTCCTTGGCGCATGGCTGAAGGGGATGGCGAGATGGCGGTGCCGCCGGGCCCGCGGGCCCGGCG
>NZ_JBHUZM010000191.1:0-12060 GCF_042667665.1 Streptomyces sp. NPDC057307
GAACACGCGCGTGACGGCCTCCTGTGGATCCGCGGATCAGACGAACCGCTGGCTCGCCGACCCGTCGCAGTTCTGCAGCCGCAACGGGTCCCGCGCCGACGCCAGCGTCAGGCAGAGCGTGCCCGCCGACGCCGGACGGATGGTGCCCGCCTCACGTACGAACTTCTGGTTCGCGCCGCCGTGGCAGTCCCACAGGGTGACCGCGGTGCCCGCGCGGTACATGCCGGACGGCACGTCCAGGCAGCGGTCGTGGCTCAGCTCGCTGTGCAGCGACCGGGCGCCGGCGCCCGCGCCGGTGTCGTACCACCAGCCCTGGTTACGGCCGTCGTCGCAGCCGTAGCCGGTGACCTTGGAGCCGTTGCGGGTCTTCGACGCGGTCACGTCGACGCAGGTGCCCGTCCCCTCGTTCTTGAGTGGCTGAAAAGCGTCGTCCCAGCTGCCCGGCTGGAGAACGGGCCGCCCCGTACTCGCGGGGTCGGCGCAACTCGCCTCGCTCAGCCCCGAGTCGTACAGCTGCGTCAGGCACGACGCGAACGCGACATGTCCGGCGGCGTTCGGATGGAAGGACTGCCGGAGCGAGTTCTCGCTCGGCGGGAAGGTCCCGAGGTCGATGAAGAGCCCCCGCGCCCAGTCGTCGTCCGTGCACACCTCATGGCCGTGGAAGAGGCGCGAGTTGTCCAGATACACCGCGCCGGAGCTGTTGGCGGCCTTCCGTACGCCGCTCTGGAAGGCGGGGACGGCGCCGTTACGGGCCCAGTCGGCGTCCTCGTCGTAGCCGGTGCAGCCGCCGGGGATCTTGCCCGGGAAGTTCGGGTTGTCGGCGTAGTCGGGGGTGAGCGGACCCGGGTAGCCCATCACCACCAGCTTGTAGTCGCCGTCGGCGTAACCCGCGCCGCGCATGACGCCCCGCAGGTCGGCCACGGTCGACTCGATCTTGGGTACGAGTCCGTCGACCCGTGCCTGCCAGCCGGCCCGGTACTTGTTGACGCAGGGCCCCTGAAGGGTGAACCAGCGGAGCACGCAGTCGGTGATCACCGGACCGAACTGGAGATCGTCGTTCGCGCCCGCCACCAGCAGCACCATCTTGATCCGGGTGTTGCGGGCCTTGATGGCGAGGCTGTCGCTCTGGACGAGTTCGTCGGCGAACTGCGGGGTGCCGCCGACCCGGACATTGACGGTCGAGGCTCCGGAGCAGGAGACGTTGTACGTGACGTCGGCCGCGATCCCGGTGCGGTGGATCGCCGAATCGGGTGAACGGTGGCACCAGTTGTCGGGCCCGTTCGTGCCCGGTTCGTAGGTGCCGACGCCCTCACCGGAGATCTCGCTGTCGCCGAGCGAGATCAGCCCGGTCTTGCGCTGGTCGAGGGGGCGCTCCGCGGGGGAGCCGTAGAGGCGGGTCGCCTCGGCCGCGCGGATCTCCTCCAGGGCGGGCGGCAGCGGGGTGGACGCGCGGACGGAGGCGGGCGCGCCGGTGGGGGCTGACGCCTGGGCCGTGGGGGTAAGTGCGACGAGTCCGCCGACGACGGTCGCGAATGCGGCGAGCGTGGCGACGGTACTTCGGAGCGTGGGTCTCGTACGTTGCATGGCCTCCCCGATCTCAGTGTTACCAAGGGTTTTTACTGGCGGGTAAGGGACTTGGGAACACTCCGAACAAGACAATTGCTCAACTTCTGCAGGAGGTACGACCACGATGACGAGCGACGCCAGCACACCCGGGAACACACCCGCGAACACCCCGACCACCGGCGGGACCACCGGCGGGACCACCAGCGCGAGCACCGGCGCGGGTTACCGCACCGAGCACGACTCCATGGGTGAGATCCAGGTCCCCCTCGACGCCAAATGGCGCGCCCAGACCCAGCGGGCCGTACAGAACTTCCCCATCTCGGGCCGGCCCATCGAACGCGCCCACATCGAGGCCCTGGCCCGTATCAAGGCCGCCGCCGCGACCGTCAACGCCGAACTCGGCGTGGTGGACCGGGACATCGCCGAGGCGGTACGGAGCGCGGCGGCCGAGGTCGCCGAGGGGCGCTGGGACGAGCACTTCCCGGTGGACGTCTTCCAGACCGGCTCGGGCACCTCGTCCAACATGAACGCCAACGAGGTCATCGCCACCCTCGCCACCGAGCGCCTGGGCCGCGACGTCCACCCGAACGACCACGTCAACGCCTCGCAGAGCTCCAACGACGTGTTCCCCTCCAGCATCCACATCGCCGCGACGGCCGCCGTCACCGCCGATCTGATCCCGGCGCTCGACCATCTCGCCGCCTCGCTGGAGCGCAAGGCCGAGGAGTTCGCGGAGGTCGTGAAGTCGGGCCGTACGCATCTGATGGACGCCACGCCCGTCACGCTGGGCCAGGAGTTCGGCGGTTACGCCGCGGCCGTCCGGTACGGCATCGAGCGGCTGGAGTCCGCCCTCCCCCGCCTGGCCGAGCTGCCCCTGGGCGGTACGGCGGTGGGCACCGGCATCAACACCCCGCCCGGCTTCTCGGCCGCCGTCATCGCCGAGGTGGCCCGCGCCACGGGGCTGCCGCTGACCGAGGCCAGGAACCACTTCGAGGCGCAGGGAGCGCGCGACGGACTGGTGGAAACCTCGGGCCAGCTCCGTACCGTCGCCGTCTCGCTCACGAAGATCTCCAACGACCTGCGCTGGATGGCGTCGGGGCCGCGCACCGGGCTGGCCGAGATCAATCTGCCCGATCTCCAGCCCGGCTCGTCGATCATGCCGGGCAAGGTCAATCCGGTGATCCCGGAGGCCGTCCTCATGGTCGCCGCCCAGGTGACGGGCAACGACGCGACGGTCGCCACGGCCGGCGCCGCGGGGAACTTCGAGCTGAACGTGATGCTGCCGGTGATCGCCAGGAACCTCCTGGAGTCCGTACGGCTGCTCGCCAACGTGTCCCGGCTGCTGGCGGACAGCACCGTCGACGGCATCACGGCGAACGTGGAGCGGGCCCGGCTGTACGCGGAGTCGTCCCCCTCCGTCGTCACCCCGCTGAACAAGTACATCGGTTACGAGGAGGCGGCGAAGGTCGCCAAGAAGTCGCTGGCCGAGAGGCGGACGATCCGCGAGGTGGTGCTGGAGTCCGGCTATGTGGAGCGCGGCGATCTGACGGTGGAGCAGTTGGACGAGGCGCTGGACGTCCTGCGGATGACACGGCCGTGATCGGGACCGACAAGATCGAGCCGTCCGGGCGCACCTCACAGCGCCCGCGGGGCCCCGGCTCTAAGATCTGCGCATGACAGGTGCGGACGGCATTCGACACTGGGACCGGGGCGAGCGGATTCTCTGGCGCTACCGGGACAACGGTTCGCCGCATGTCCACATCTGCCGCCCGGTGACCGTCGTGCAGGACACCGACGAGCTGCTCGCCGTGTGGATGGCGCCGGGCACCGAGTGCGTCAAGCCGGTGCTCGCCGACGGCTCGCCCGTGCACCACGAACCGCTCGCCACCCGGTACACGGCGCCGCGCACCACCGCCCGTGCCCACTGGGAGGGCACCGGCGTGCTGAAGCTGGCCAGGCCCGGCGAGCCGTGGTCGGTCTGGCTGTTCTGGGAGCAGGGCTGGGAGTTCCGCAGCTGGTACGTCAACCTGGAGGAGCCGCGGCTGCGCTGGGCGGGTGGTATCGACTCCGAGGACCACTTCCTCGACATCTCGGTGTACCCGGACCGCAGCTGGCTCTGGCGGGACGAGGACGAGTTCGCCGAGGCCCAGCGCGTCGGGCTGCTGGACGCCGGTCAGGCGCTGCGCGTCCGGGAGGCCGGGAGCGCGGCGGTCGAGATGATCAAGGCGTGGGGCGCCCCGTTCTCCGACGGCTGGGAGAACTGGCGGCCCGATCCGCGGTGGTCGGTGCCCGAGCTGCCGGCGGGCTGGGACCGGGCACCCGAACCGGTAAAGGTCCGGACCAGATGAGGGAAAAGGGCAGGTGGTCCGACGTACCTGGTGATCGCCGGGGCGGGTTCGCCGACGTCGTGAGACCCTTGATGCGCCCCTGGGGTTCAAACGTAGGATCGTCCTCCGCCGGGCCGCGCCCGACCAACGCGCGGGCGGGGCAACGGAGCTGACCTAGAGTCATATCGCTGGACCAGCAAGGGACCATCGAGCCGCACGACGTACGACGCACGCGAGAACGATTCGCACGACGAACGAGCCGCAGACAGCCGCAGGCCAGCCGTACATCAGCCGCTGGACATCGACGAGGGGGTGGAGCCGTGCAGGACGCCTGCCGCCGTGGCATCCGCGCTCTCGGGGCCCTTGAGGGGCGTTTCCGGCGCAAGGTCCCGATGTCCGGCTGCGAAGGCCCCTGCGGCCACAGACGCGGGACACCCTGGACGAGGGTGGCATCGCCAGTCGAATCGGTTGTCTCGCACCACCGGCCCGGACGGACGGAATCCCACGCGTGACGGAGCATCCCACCTCCCATGAAGGCCGGCAGCCCGTGGCTGCCCGGTCCCAGGAACGCACCCGGCCACGGCAGGAGGCGGCCGCCGCCGTACCGCAGCCGTCGGTGCCCTCGGTCCCCGCGCCCGCGTCCGCGCAGGCCGCGGTGGGGTCGGCCACGCCCCCGCAGGACCCGGTGGGCGCCGCGCGGCGCGAAGGCGACCGGCTGCGCTTCGTGGGGGCCGCCACCCGCCGTATCGCGCGGGGCATCGACCTGGACGAGATCGTGCTCGGTCTCTGCCGGGCCACCGTCCCGACCTTCTCCGACGCGATACTCGTCTACCTCCGCGACCCGCTGCCCGTCGGCGACGAGCGGCCGATCTCACCCTTCGTACTGAGGTTGCGCCGTACGGACCGGCTGCGGCTCACCGACGAGGACGGCGAGAGCGCGGGCACGGCCGGTACGGGTATCCAGCTGCCGGAGTCCGAGGCCGGCCGGATCGCGGTCCTGGACCCGCAGACCGACGTGATGCCCGCCGCGCAGCTGTGCGAGGTGGCGTCCGGCGGCGCGCTCTCCGAGGTCCTGCGCGGCGTGCGGCCGGTCTTCGGCGACTCCGCCGCCGCCCGCGCGGCGCTGCCCGAGCTGCTCGGCGGCGAGATGACCGTTCCCGGCGGCCGGCGCGCGATCCTGGCCCCGCTGCGCGGCAGGCGGCGCGTCATCGGCGCCGCCGTCTTCCTGAGGAGGCCCGACCGCCCCGCGTTCGAGCCCAACGACCTGCTGGTGGCCGCGCAGCTCGCGACACACACCGCGCTCGGCATCGACAAGGCGGTGCTGTACGGCCGCGAGGCGTACATCGCGGACGAGCTGCAGCGCACGATGCTCCCGGAGGGGCTGCCGCAGCCCACGGGCGTCCGGCTCGCCTCCCGCTATCTGCCCGCCGCCGAGACCGCCCGGGTCGGCGGCGACTGGTACGACGCGATCCCGCTGCCCGGCAGCCGCGTCGCCCTGGTCGTCGGTGACGTCATGGGTCACTCCATGACGTCGGCGGCGATCATGGGCCAGCTGCGGACGACCGCGCAGACGCTCGCCGGTCTCGACCTGCCGCCGCAGGAGGTCCTGCACCACCTCGACGAGCAGGCGCAACGGCTGGGCACCGACCGGATGGCCACCTGCCTGTACGCGGTGTACGACCCGGTCTCGCACCGCATCACCATCGCCAACGCCGGCCATCCGCCGCCCATACTGCTGCATCTGGGCGGCCGGGCCGAGGTGCTGCGGGTACCGCCCGGTGCCCCGATCGGCGTCGGCGGGGTCGACTTCGAGGCCGTCGAACTGGACGCGCCGGCCGGTGCCACGCTGCTCCTCTACACGGACGGCCTCGTGGAGTCCCGGCTGCGTGACGTGTGGACGGGGATCGAGCAGCTGCGGGAGCGCCTCGCCGCGACGGCGCAGCTCACCGGCCCCGACCACTCGCCTCCTTTGGAGGCGCTCTGCGACGACGTGCTGGACGTGCTCGGCCCCGGTGACCGTGACGACGACATCGCGCTGCTGGCCGCCCGCTTCGACGGGATCGCGCCGAGCGATGTCGCCTACTGGTTCCTGGAGCCGGAGGACGCGGCGCCGGGCCGGGCCAGACGGCTCGCCAGACGCGCGCTCTCGCGCTGGGGCCTGGAGGAGCTGAGCGACTCCGTCGAGCTGCTGATCAGCGAGGTCGTGACCAACGCGGTCCGGTACGCGGAGCGGCCCGTCACACTGCGGCTGCTGCGGACCGACGTCCTGCGCTGCGAGGTCGGCGACGACTCGCCGCAGCTGCCCCGCCAGCGCCGGGCGCGCGACACGGACGAGGGCGGCCGGGGACTCTTCCTGGTCAACCGGCTGGCCAGGCGGTGGGGCGCGACGCGGCTGTCCACCGGCAAGGTCGTGTGGTTCGAGATCTCGACCCGCCCGTAGACCCGTTCCTGGACGCCTCCGGTGCCGGGTTCTGGACGCGTCCAGGACCCGGCACCGGGCTCTGTCGTGGGCTCGGTCCCGGCCTCGGCCCCGGGCGCCGTGCAAATGTTGCCGACGATGTGTCGGCGGGTTTCACTGGGGCAGGCGGTCGACAAGACCGCTGTTGTCCCGTGGCGCGTGATTCCGGTCGCGGGAACCCCCTACCGACGGGAGGCCGCTCGTGACCGAGTCGACGCCCAAGGCCCCGTACACGACCAACAACGCCGGCATCCCGGTGGAGAGCGACGAGAACTCGCTCTCCGTCGGGCCCGACGGTCCCATCCTGCTCCAGGACCACTACCTGATCGAGAAGATGGCCCAGTTCAACCGCGAACGGGTCCCCGAGAGGGTGGTCCACGCCAAGGGCTCGGGTGCGTACGGCGTCTTCGAAGTGACCAACGACGTCAGCCAGTTCACCAAGGCAGACCTCTTCCAGCCGGGCAAGCGCACCGAGATGCTGGCCCGCTTCTCGACGGTCGCCGGTGAGTTCGGCTCCCCCGACACCTGGCGCGACCCGCGCGGTTTCGCCTTGAAGTTCTATACGGAGCAGGGCAATTACGACCTGGTGGGCAACAACACGCCCGTCTTCTTCGTACGCGACACGATCAAGTTCCAGGACTTCATCCGCTCGCAGAAGCGCCACCCGGCCACCGGGCTGCGCAGCAACGACATGCAGTGGGACTTCTGGACCCTGTCGCCCGAGTCGGCGCACCAGGTGACCTGGCTGATGGGCGACCGGGGCATCCCGAAGTCCTTCCGCCACATGAACGGCTACGGCTCGCACACCTACATGTGGGTGAACGGCGCCGGTGAGCGGTTCTGGGTGAAGTACCACTTCAAGACCGACCAGGGCATCGACTACCTCAGCCAGGCGGACGCCGACGAGATGGCGGGCAGCGACGCGGACCACCACCGCCGGGACCTGTACGAGTCGATCGAGTCGGGGAACGCGCCGACCTGGAGCCTGAAGGTCCAGATCATGCCGTTCGACGAGGCGGCCGACTACCGTTTCAACCCGTTCGACCTGACGAAGGTGTGGCCGCACGGCGACTACCCGCTGATCGATGTCGGCCGGATGACGCTGAACAGGAACCCGGACAATTTCTTCATCCATATCGAGCAGGCCGCCTTCGAGCCGTCGAACATGGTTCCGGGCATCGGCCCCTCGCCGGACAAGATGCTGCTCGGCCGGCTGTTCTCGTACCCGGACACGCACCGGTACCGGATCGGCCCGAACTACGCCCAGCTGCCGCCCAACCGGCCGCACTCGCCGGTGAACTCGTACGCCAAGGACGGCCCGATGCGGTACGTCGCGTCGAACGCGGCGATGCCGTACGCCCCGAACTCCTACGGCGGCCCGGCCGCCGACACCGAGCGCTACGGCGACCCGGCGGGCTGGGCGGCGGCGGGCGAGATGGTCCGCGAGGCGTACACGAAGCGGCGCGAGGACGACGACTGGGGCCAGGCGGGCACCCAGGTCCGCAAGGTGCTCGACGACGCGCAGCGCGACCGGCTGGTGTCGAACGTCTCCGGTCATCTGCTCCAGGGCGTGAGCCGGCCGGTCCTCGACCGGGCGCTCCAGTACTGGCGCAACATCGACAAGAACGTCGGCGACCGGATCGCCGCGAAGGTCAACGGCGGTTGACCGCGTAGCCCGGACGAGAAACGCGAAACGAGAACGGCCGCCCGGTCTCCCGGGCGGCCGTTTCGTTGCGCCGTACGCCGTGCGCCATACACCGTGCGCCGTGCCTCGCGTCGTGCGCCGTGCCTCGCGTCGTACGCCGTGCCTCGCTCAGTCGGTGAAGCCGGGTGGCCGCTGGCCACCGCCGCCACCGCCCCCGTCGGCGCCGCCCGCGGAGCCCGTACCGCCGGTGTCGGCGCCGCCGTCCGTGCCGCCGCCGGTGTCGCCACCGCCGCCTCCGGAGTCGTCACCCGGCTCCGGGGGCGGAGCGGGCGGCTCGGTCGTCGCCGGAGGATCGGTCGCCGGCGGGTCGGTCTCCGTGTCGCTGGGGTCCGGCTCGTCGGGCGGCGGCGTCGTCGGGTCCTCGGTCTCCGGCGGCTCCGTGGAGGGCGGCGGTGTCGAGGGCTTGGGCGGACGGTAGGTGTCCTCGGCGACATCGAGGTCGAACGAGGCGTCGGAGCCGCCGCCCAGCGCGCCCAGGGTGTAGTCGGCCCAGATCTTGGCGGGGAAGCCGCCACCGTTGGCGCGGCCCGAGTTGGCCGTGCCGGTGAGGGTGACCTGTCCGCCGCCCTCGGCCGTCGACTCGCCGAACAGGGCCACCACCGTGGTCAGTTCGGGTGTGTAGCCGGCGAACCACGCCGACTTGTTGTCCTCCGAGGTACCCGTCTTGGCCGCCGCCTTGTACGCGTCGGTGTTCGCCTCGTGCGCCGAACCGTTCTTGACGACGCCGGTGAGGGCCGAGGTGACGGTGTCGGCGGACTCGCGGCTGATCGCCCGGTCCCCGATCCGCTCGGGCAGTTCGACCGTACGGTCCTTGTGCTCGGCGGACTTCAGGATCGACGGCGTGACCTTCTCACCGTGGTTGTCGAGCGTCGCGTACACGCCCGCCATGTCCCAGGTGGATGCCTCCATGGTGCCCAGGGTGATCGCGGGCCGCTCGGGGAAGTTCTTGTCCCGCATGCCCAGTTCGAGCGCGGTCTTCTTCACCTTGGCGGGACTCACGTCGACGACCATCTGCGCGAAGACCGAGTTGACGGAGTCGTTGGCCGCTTCCTGCACGGTGATGTCGCCGTAGTCGACGTCGTCCTCGTTCTGCGGTGAGAAGGGGGTGTCGCTGCCGACGACCTTCCGCTTGCTCGTGCCGTCGTAGACCGTCTTGAGCCCGATCTTCTCGCCGTCCTGCGTCTTCGACCCGTTCTCCAGCGCCGAGGCGAGCACGATCGGCTTGAAGGTCGACGCGGGCTGGTAGTCGGTGCGCGTGGCGTTGTTGATCCAGTGCTCGGTGGCGCCGACCCCGCCGTAGAGCGCGACCACGGCGCCGGTCTTCGGGTCCACGGACGTCGCGCCCGCCTGCACGGTCGCGTCCACCTTGCTCTTCTTGCGGTCGAGCTTGGACTCCAGTTGCTTCTCGACCGCGCCGACGAGTTCCTTCTGCCGCTTCTTGTCGACGCTCAGCGTGATCGTCCAGCCGCCGGCGTCGATCTCCTCCTTGCTGACACCCTGCCGCTCCAGCTCACTGTTGGCCGCCTCCACGAGATAGCCGGCCTGCCCCTCCGCGCCGGGGGCGGGCTTGGGCTTCTGCGGTACGGGGAACTTCAGCCCCTCGCGCTCGGAGCCGTCCAGCCAGTCCTCCTCGACCATGTTGTCGAGGACGTAGTTCCAGCGCTCCGTGACGAGCTTCTTGCCGGTGTCCGTGGCCTGGGCCCAGTCGTACTGGTTGGGGGCCTGGAGCAGCGCGGACAGATACGCGCCCTGCGCGACGTTCAGCTTGGCCGCGTCCACGCCGTAGTACGCCTGGGCCGCCGCCTGGATGCCGTACGCGCCCCGCCCGTAGTAGCTGGTGTTCATGTAACCGGCGAGGATCTCGCTCTTGGTCATCTGCCGGTCGACCTTCAGCGAGATCACCAGCTCCTTGAGCTTGCGGGTGACCGTCTGGTCCTGGTCGAGGTAGTAGTTCTTCACGTACTGCTGGGTGATGGTCGAACCACCCTGTTTGCCCTTGCCCGAGAGGGTGTTCATCAGACCGCGGGTCGTGCCCTTGATGTCCACGCCGGAGTCCTTGTAGAAGGACTTGTTCTCGGCGGCGACGAAGGCGCGCTGGACGTCCTTCGGGACCTTCTCCAGGCCGACTATCTCGCGGTTGATCTCACCGGTCCGCGCCAGGACCGTGCCGTCGCTGTACTTGTAGACGTTGCTCTGCATCTCGGCCTGCGCGTTGGCCGTCGGCACCGGGACCAGGAAGTACATGACGACGAACGCGCCCATACCGAGCAGGCACAGCCCGAAGAACGTACCGAGCAGCTTCCTCAGCGTGAAGAAGCCACGTATGCCGCCGGTCTTCTTCGCCCGGCGCGCTCCACGCTGCCGGGCCTGTCGCGCTTCCGCTCGGCCCATCGCTCAGTCGCTCCGCTCTCGGGTTCTCGGGTCTCGCCTCGCCGGGCCTCGTCCACTTGTCTCAGTTGCCGGAATCAGCTCAGAAAGCTAACACCGTCCCCTGTGACAAAGGACCTCGATCCGGTCGTATCCGACGTGACAATCAGCACCTGTCTCAGAGGAACCGACTCACGAAAGGCGCAGAGGGTTGCGAAGCGCGTTAATGTGTAATCACAATGCTAGCTGCACCGACAGGCGCGACAGCACGAGGAACGGGGACCAGCCATGCCTACGACCAGCACTCCAGTGGTGGACGACCTGCCCGAGATGCCCGCCCCACGGGTCCGAGAATTCCAGGCGAGCAGTATCGGCGGCGGCCTGGCGCTGCTGCTCGGGCTGATCGGCCTGATCGGTGGGGTCGCCCTCGTCGTGACCGGCGCGACCCTCTCCTCGACCGGCGCGAAGGCCGTGCTGATCGTGATCGGCGTCCTGCTCGCGATCGGCGCGTTCTTCGCGATGTGCGGGCTGAACATGGTGGCGCCGGGCGAGGCCCGCGTCGTCCAGTTGTTCGGCCGCTACCGCGGCACCATCCGCGTCGACGGCCTGCGCTGGGTGAACCCGCTCACCTCACGGGCGAAGATCTCGACCCGCGTACGGAACCACGAGACCGCCGTCCTGAAGGTCAACGACGCCTACGGCAACCCGATCGAGCTGGCGGCCGTCGTCGTCTGGCGGGTCGAGGACACCGCGCAGGCGCTCTTCGAGGTGGACGACTTCCTGGAGTTCGTCTCCACCCAGACCGAGGCCGCCGTCCGGCACATCGCGATCGAGTACCCGTACGACGCCCACGAGGAGGACGGTCTCTCGCTGCGCGGCAACGCGGAGGAGATCACCGAGAAGCTCGCCGTCGAGCTGCACGCCCGGGTCGAGGCGGCCGGTGTGCACATCATCGAGTCCCGCTTCACGCACCTCGCGTACGCTCCGGAGATCGCCTCGGCGATGCTCCAGCGCCAGCAGGCCGGCGCGGTCGTGGCGGCGCGCCGGCTGATCGTGGACGGTGCCGTCGGGATGGTCGAGGCGGCCCTCACCCGGCTCCAGGAACAGGACATCGTCGAGCTGGACTCCGAGCGGAAGGCCGCGATGGTCAGCAACCTCCTGGTCGTGCTCTGCGGTGACCGGGCAGCGCAGCCGGTCGTGAACACGGGCACGCTCTACCAGTGACGGAGCGCAAGCAGGTTCTCCTGCGCCTGGACCCGGCGGTGTACGACGCCCTGGCCCGGTGGGCGTCCGACGAACTGCGCAGCGCCAACGCGCAGATCGAGTTCCTGCTCCGCCGGGCCCTGGCGGAGCAGGGACGGCTCCCGGGCAACGCGAGGCCGATCCCCCCCAGGGGCAGACCCCCGAAGGGTCCCAACTCCCCCAAGCCGCCGGAACAGCCCGCGCCACCCGCGCCACCCGCGCCACCCGCGCCCCCCGACCGGCCGGGCCCGGCCGAGGCGCACGACACCTCGGCCGACGAGCCCCGAGAGGACCACGACTCCTAGGGCCTGTCTTCAAAGTCCCGCCTGGCCTGCGACGCCTGGCACGGCACCTCGCCGCGTTGTCGGAATCGACCAAGTACGCCCAGTACGAGG